>JBPCPB010000335.1:0-9469 GCA_050999735.1 Thermomicrobiales bacterium
AAGCCGGATATTGAAGCCGATGTGTCCCTTCACTGCATCAGGGTATGCTCTGAGTTCATCGAGTATTGACTGAACAATGAACTCCGCGTCGCGTCCGTCTCCACCCATTACTCCCTCCACACGAGAATGATGTCATGCAGGTAGTATAGCCGTTTGGCTAATCTCCGTCAAGAGGTAGTGCCGACGCCCTCATTCCGGCCTGATCCGCAGTCACGCGCCAAAGAAGCGGCGCCAGTTGAACGTCATGCGGCACTGTCCTTCAGCTTGCGCGGCTATAGACATAGCGGACATGGAGGAGTACGCCATATCCTGCCTCCGGAGCAGACTGAAGTCCGAGGCGCAACTTCGATATCACGACTGATCGTCTGAACAGCGTCATCGAGTCCGCGTTATATCTGGCGCCATTTTCATCATAGTTGCCGAAAGTTCTCTGAACTCCGCCTTAATCGGCCCCAGACTCAATAGCGTCGACAGCCCAATCGTTTTCTGAGTAGGCTTTTTTTCATTCAGCACGGATGTGGGAAGTAGATAGAAGTCCCACTGATCCATGTTCAGCGGATCGAGGGTTCGTTTGTCCAGGTGCTTCAACACGCAGAAGACGTAGATGTCCGCCTGGCGTCGCTGCTCCGCCTCGGAGGTGTTCGCGTCTGGGCCGTATGTCTGCCCGATCTGGAATGAAATGGTGGAGAGTCGCGTCTGCTTCCACGACTGCAAATAGGCGGCGGACTTGACCTCTATCTTGATCCCGTCGGCGGTCTCCAGGTCGAACGGATCCCATTCCACGCGGGGAGCGTCCGTGAGGCCCAGAGCGAGCGCGACCAGATACTCGGCGAGGACACCGCGCATCGCGTTGTTGGTGAGATCGGAACTCGACCATTGCCAGAAATCCTGCAACCGATGGGGCAGTTGCCGCCCATTTTCGTGGAAAGTTTCCGTTCCCATCTTCCGCTGTACCTTGAGCGCGGCGAGTTGATATTCGTCCATCCATCACCCCCTACTAATTCTTTTCGCTGGTCGGTTATACTCCCTTACTGCACAGGAGTGCAATGAGGCGATGGCGGAGTAAAGATGGCAGAGTACGATTCGCCGCCCGGCGTAATTGACCAGATCAGAGAGGCGATTGACTTCCATTGCAAGGGCAGGCGGGAAGACGCGGAGACGATGCTCGGGAGCATCGACAAGACGGCCCTTGAACGCGAATACGATGAGGGTGGGAAGCGAATACTGGTAGAGAGCCGCCCACCAAAGACCATCGACGAAGGAGTGCGAGCGAAGCGAAGCGTCTCCATCGAAGACGAAGTTCGGATGTTCCGTCGCGACAAGTTTGTTTGTCGATATTGCGGAAGGAGAACGATCTTCGTCCCGACCCTGCGCGCACTTTCGCTGCTCTATCCGGGAGCACTCCCCTATCAGGGGCATTGGGAGCGCGAAGCGTGCCATCGAGTGTACTGGATTTTCTCGACCGTCCGCGGATACGTCGACCCCATCTCGCGCGGCGGCACTCCCGACATGGACAATCTCGTGACCACCTGTGGCACCTGCACGTTTCGAAAAAAGAACTGGCGGCCCGAAGAGATCGGTTGGGAAGTGCAACCAGTGCCGCCGACGACGCTTTATTGGGATGGCTTATCCACCCAGTTTGTGCGCCTCTGGACGGCTTCTCCCGCCATCCACCGCGAGGGCGACCTGCAGCAGTGGTACGATGCGATTTTCAAATCGTGACACCAACGGCACCCACAAACTGGAAGTACTTTGGACGCAGACGTCGCCAATCGGAGAGCATCGCACGGCATTGCGTGGTAGCGGGGGCGAACGATAAACCTAGTACGTACGCGGAAGGACGATGCAGGGCGACACGGCACGATAACTCCTGAATCAGCCGCCGGAGCAGACGCCGTGAGTTCGAGTCCCTCCCTGTGTACCACCCTTCCCTTGTATAGAAGCGAAAACAACCATTATCGCGAATCGGTGAGCGGCCTTCGGAGGCAGTTACTTCACGATTACGTCACAAACGCTCGCAGTGGTAGAATAAGGGCTGAATGATGACGAAGAGCGAGAAGCGGGAGGCGACGATTCGGCAGAATCCGAAGCAAGTGCGCTTCGATGACCTTGATCTTCTTCTTCGGTCGTATGAATTCGTGCGCGCCCAGTCCCGCAAGGGTTCCTCGCACTTCAACTATCGTCATGAGAAGGTGGCGAAAATTGTCACGATCCCCACGCACGGGGCCGGGTTCGTTAAGGTTGAATACGTCAAGGACGCGCTCGCCCGCATTGACGAGTTACAGGAGCAAACACGATGACGCGCTATCCGATAGAGATTGATGACGACGACCAGACAACCAATGTGGTGATCGTAGACGTAACCCCGGAAGTTGAGCAACTCGCCGCCCGCCCCTATCACGTAGAGATTACGCGTGAAGAGGGCGATTACGTCGCGCGTATTCCCGAACTTCCCGGCCTCGTGACGGGCGGCGCAACGCTTGAAGAGATGTATGCGATGGTGGAAGATGCCAAGCGCGGATGGATCGCCACGGCCCTCTACTATGGCGATCCCGTCCCAGAGCCGCGTGCGCTCGCCACACATTAGCACGTACTCTCCATCTTCCCTGCTCGACGATGCAATGCCTCAACGCTCCGTAGAGGGTTAGCCTCGTCTCCCGATCAACCGCCCAGACGGGTAATGAAGTGCGTCTTCTTCGGCGCACCGACGCCATTCGTACCGGCGCTCTGCTGATACGCAGTGATGATCGCGTCGGCGATCACGCGATAGCCCGCGTCGGTGGGATGCACGTCCGGCTCGGTATCGAGAATATGCGTCAATGTCCCGGCCCGGCCCGCGAAGAGCGGGAAGAGGTCAACCGTCATCAGGGTCACGCCACGCGCCGACGCGACCGATTGAGCGGCGGTCACTGCCCCCATGATGATCGTGTTCAACCCCTGCACCGCCATGTTGGTCCGCTGTTCGAGGACACTGTTCGTGCCAGTCGAATAGGGGTTCGGATAGTTCAGTACAATGATCCGCGTTCCCGGTTTCGCCGCCGTTATGAGTGCAGTGAGGATGCGCGGCACGTTGACCGTTGTGTTCTGAAGGAGTGCGTTCTGGACGGCAGCGAGACAGATGTCGCTCACAATCGCGTTGTCCGCACAGGCATTCCCCGCGTGAAGCAACCGTAGAATATCGTTCCCGCCGATGTCGAGCGTGACGAGATTGACGCCGCCCGCGCCGAGCAATTGGACGGCGCGCGCCAGCTGCGATTGCCCCTGGCTGCCACGCGTCGCGTAATCACCGATCAGGTCGGCGCTCGTTGCGCCGGGATCGGCGAGGTCGAGCGCGGGGACGGTCATGCGGGCAGACGACGGCAGGGCGGCGGTGAACTGACCGACGTATCCGTGACTGGCCGGATCACTCGCCCCGACCCCGTAGGCATACGAATCGCCGAGCGCGATGTACCGGATTGCCGTGGCATCGTCCGCCGCCACCGCGACCGGCGCCATAATGCCGACGCAGAGCATCCACATGAGGGTCAAGAGCAGAGACCACCGGTGCATCACACGATCCTTTCCACCCAACGTTGCGCTCCTCCCGAGACAATCAGCGCCGCTATCGCGGGGATCATACCGGGAATCCATCGCACCTGCCTCATGGAGGCGAAGCGATTCTCAGCGATCTGCCCCGCACGATTTTCGCACGCGGATTTTCCTCCCATGCGAAGCGCAACCGCAGGCAGTGTTCGTCGTTTCATTAATGTACGCAATCTTCGGACGACCGGCACATTCCATATGAACACGAAAGGGACCATGCCATGCCGCGACTGCTTCGCTATGTGTCAGGTGTGCGTTTGATTGCCGACCCGTATGACCTCCGACTCTGGCATTTCGCGATCCGTGGCAAGCGCTATGATCTGCACGCGCGTGGCGGAACGTTTATCCTCAAGGAAGACGGTGGGGCGCCGCTCGGGCGCTACAGCGATTGGACCCAGGCGGTTGCCTTCGCACGCGAGCACGCACACACGGCGATCACCGAGCGTATCCCGACGATCCCGCCTCGCATGAGCGCACTCACACGGCGATAGCGACGTCTGGCAGGCTAAAAAACCGACGAAAGGTAAACCACCAAGACACCAAGAATCACCAGGAACACCAAGGGGGAGATAACCGTTCCGTCCTTTTGGTGTCCTCCGTGTTCTTGGTGTCTTGGTGGTTTTGAAACCGGCTCAAAAGGGAGGCCCTGATGAATGACACGCATGATGCTCCGCGACCGATCCGTCTTGGTATCATCGGCACCGGCCTCGCGGTCGAGCAATTGCACTGGCCGGCACTGGTGCGGATGCCGGAGCGCTTCACGATCGCCGCGTTCGCGAATCATAGCCGCCCAAAGGCGGAGCACTTCGCCGCCTACAGCGGCGCTTCGATGGCTGACTATCACGCGGATTACCACGACCTCCTACGCCGCGATGATGTCGAGGCGGTATTGATCTCGCTGCCTATTCCGCTCAATTACCCGGTGACACACGATTGCCTGGCTGCGGGCAAGCACGTCATCTGCGAGAAACCAACGGGCGTTGATGAGGAGGAGGGGCGCGCGTTCGTCGCCCTACAAACCGCATTCCCGGATCGCGTGGCCCTGATCGCCGAGAATTGCTTCTATCGGGACGATCTCCGCCTCGCCCGCTCGCTTCTCGATGCGGACACGATTGGCCGCGTGCATCTGATGACGTGGCGGATGGTCAATCAAATTGTGCCGGTACCGGGCCGGTTCTCCAGCACCCCGTGGCGGCATCATCCTGCCTATCGTGGCGGGGCGCATCTCGATGGCGGCGTTCACCATACGGCGCAGATACGGATGCTCTGCGGGGGGGTGCGGCAATTGTCCGGGGCGATCCAAACGGCCAACGCGACGATAGACGCCCCCTCCGATCTGACGCTCAACCTCTGGTTCGCGGGCGGCGCGATCGGCAACTACACCGCCTGCTATCCCGACATCCCCGTGCCGCCCGAATCGAACGAGATGCGGCTCTATGGGGCGGAGGGCGTCATGACACTCAGCGGTCAGGGAAGCAGCCGACAGGTGGCGATCCATCGCCCGGATGGCCGCATCGAGGAGCATCGTTTCGACGGGATTGACAGCGGCTACTACGGCGAATTTCTGAATTTCTCTGAGGCGATTGTCCACGGCGCACCGGTGGCCGCCACCATCGAGCAGAACTTCCAGAACATGCTGATCATCCTTCGTGGATTGGATTCTGGCGAGCAGGGGCAGGCGCTCGCTCTCGATGCGGCGCCAGATGTGCCATTGTGGCGACCATATGGGGCGTCGGGGCTTTTCGATGGCCTTCCGGGAGACTACACGACGGAAATGGGGCGGAAAACGAGCCAGGCGTGACACGGCCTGTTACCATTGTCGGCACCCGGTGCAACGAGCACAGGGGATTGAACGCTCCGGCAACCATCCTGCAACGGGACGAGCGCGCAGGTTCGGGGGAGCAGTGTGGCGTCGTGAGGGGATCGTGCCGTGATCGTGTTCGGGACTGCACTCAGCCATACCTTTCACTATCTGCTCACCGTCCATCCGCTCATCGTGATCGCCGGGCTGATCTTTATCGAAGAGTTGGGCGTGCCCAGCCCCGTTCCCGGCGACCTGATGATGCTGCTTGCCGGGGTCGAAGTCGCGCAGCACCGGCAGCATCTCTGGGTCGTCCTCCTTGTGATGGAACTTGCCACGATTGCTGGTGCAAGCGGCCTGTTCGGCGTTTCTCGGCGCGTCGGTCGCCCGGTCGTCACCCGCTACGGCCGCTTCATCCACCTAACACCGGAACGGCTGGGCCGCATGGAGACGACCGTCCGGCGATACGGCCCGTGGTCGGTTGTGGCGGGGCGTATCATCCCCGGTTTGCGGATCATCACGCCGATTGCCGTCGGGGTGCTCAACGAGCCATTCCTGGTCTTTCTGCCCGCACTCGCCTTCGGCGGTTTCCTCTATATCCTCGCGCTGACCCTCGCCGGGGTCTTCTTCGGCCCGGCTGCGCTCAATGTCTTCGAGCGGCTTTCGCTGCCGGTTGCCGCCGTTTCTTCCTTTCTCGCCCTCGGCGTGCTGCTCTTTGTCGTGCGGAAGGCGCGCGGGGCACTCCGCGAGGAGCGGGCGCTCTTTCTCGGTGTGATCGCGGGCGTGGCTGCCTTGCTCGCCACGAACGGCACAGTCGGGCTGCTCCGCTTCGGCTTTCGCTTCTTCGGCGGAGCGGGCGTTCTCGCCTCAACCGGCGTGGGCAGCGGCTGGCGGCTGCTGCTCGGCTGGCCTATCTTCCTGCTCGCGGCAAGCATTATCGGCGCGGTCTATCACGCCTTCGATCTCCATCGGTGGCCACCTGCCGTCCGCGTCGCGGTTCTCTCCGTGCCACCCCTCATCATCACGGCGCTGGTGTTGGACCCACTGCTCGAAGGGCATGGGCCGGGGTTGGCGCGACGACGCGACGAGGTATTGCTTGCGGTGGAGATCGTGCGGTGGCTGGCGTTCGGCCTCACCCTCAACGCGCTGATGCCGACGCGCACCCCGCATGATCCGACCGCGCCGGAGCAGATGCCGCTTCATCCCCCACACCGGACCTCTCCCACACAGCCAACCCGATAGCGACATCGTGCGTCCGCCGCACCGCCGTCACGTAATGACGACTGACTGTCGCATCTCGGCAAATGCGTCGTCGCCATGCGCGAGCGCCTTGATCGAAATGGTATGCGGCCCATCGCTCAGTCTTTTCAGCGAGACCATACCGATATACCCCGAATGCAAATATGCGTCGCCGCCGAGTTGAGCGGAGACATCATTGCGGCTCGATCCATAGTCGGCCCACGTACTCCAGTGATCGTCAATGCTGATCAGCACACCGCCCACCGGGCCACGGTCCACCGGGTCAACGGACCACCCGACCACGGTCAGCGCGTCGCTCGGATAGTCATGTCGGTCAACGACAATCGGTGCGTCGCCCGTTGCCGGATGATTACCGATCATATCAACGGCCACGACCGCCCGCCCGTCCGGCGGAGCGAGGCTGGTGGGCATTGGCGGAGCGGATGCCGCGATTCCGCCGACGAGATGGAGAGCACCGAGGATGAGGACCAACGCGCCACTCGCGATCACATTCCCTTGCCGGGCGAACATCGCGAGTGAGCGACGCGGCGCGTTATGACGCCCGGAGCGCGCGACCCTTGCTTTCTCTACCGCGTCACGAGCGGCAAACCGATCCCAGAGTCCGACAATCGCTCGCCGGCAAGGCACTTCGATCAGCGACCACCCGACGTATGCCATGAGCAGAACGATCAGCCAGTACCCGACGTACAGCAGCCAGGGTGGGAGCATCACAAACGGAGCGGGATGGATGACATAGTAATGGCAGACGAGCAGGTGGAGCAGATAGAGCGAGAAACTGATCTCGCCAAGGAGCACAAGCGGGCGGCAGGAGAGGAGCCGCGTCACCCAGCCCCACTCGAATGCCATCACACCGATCAATGCGGCGAACGGCAGGCAGACAAAACCGCTCGATGCGAGCCATGCTTCGCCTCCCGCCCCGACGATCCCTACATGCCCCGCGCGACGCGCCCACGCGCCGCTCTGGAGCATGATGGCCAAAGTCATCGCGAGAATCGCGACTTCGAGCGCGGTGCCAACCCAGCGCCGGCACTGGATACGCAGCCGGAGATACCGCCAGACGTGCGCGGTCCCCATGCCGATGACGAACTCCCAGAGGCGCGCGAGCGGGAAGAAATAGACGACATCCCGCACCTCTGCTCCGCGTGGAAGATGCGCGAGCCAGCGATTGGCGACGAGGATTGTCCCGCAGACAAGGAGAATTGAGACGGCCAATTTGACGCGCCATGTGCGCCGCCACCGCCAGAGCAGGAGCGGGAAACAAAGATAAAAGAAGAGTTCGACGGACAGGCTCCAGGAGACCCCATTGAACGCGGTTTGTACTCGGTACACGGGTACCCATGCCTGAAGCAGGAAGAGCGTCAGCAACCCCGCGCCGTGCGTGTCGCGCGAGACAGAGTCGCGATACCAGGCGGGCAGGATCATCACGTAGAGCAGAAACGCCACGACATGCAGCGGCACGATCCGGGCAAGCCGCGCGACAAGAAATCGTCGCGCCCCACGCCCGTCCAATGATGGATAGGCGTACGTGAGGATAAACCCGGACAGCACGAAGAAAAAGCAGACGCCTTGCGTGAGGGTAAATCGCGCGAGCGGTTTGATCGCGCCGAAATATCCTTGCGAATGGAGCATGACGATCATCGCGGCAGCGAAGAGGCGGAGCGAGGTAAGCGCATGCAGTTTGGGAATCGGCAGTTTTGCGGCTGCCTGAGAGGTCGCGGGTGGCCGTATGGTGACATCCCGTGAGGCTATCACCGGTGCATTAACGGTCGAAGTCATTGACAATCCTTGCGTCCCGGTCGTCGCACCGCTTCGCAGCCTATCGGGAACCGCCCAATCGGTCAAGAGTGCCGCGACGGCTGACGCATACCTATCAACAGGTTGAAGAGCAAAGCCTCCGGGCGGAGGTTTAATTGGTGAAAGCAACCCGTCTAAAGATAGCAAATAGATACCTGAAGCAGTGCGTAACGCATGTTGTGCTGACCATGAGCGGAAAATGATTCCGAGAATGGTAGTCCCAGCACCTTTTTGGAACCGTCTCCGTGGCTGGCGAGCGCGAGTAATGACTGGGAATAGTCCTTCCCGGTACTAATAGAAGCGAAGAAAAATCGCGGTCGCATTAGTAGCTTGTTTGGAAGAAGAATCCCAGCCCCCCAATACACGTCGTGTCCGGTTGCCCCGCTGGATCGTCCATGAACCGCATCATCAGCGGCAACACACAATTCCCGCTATCATTCGTCCACACCCCATGCCCCACCCCTGGGGCCTCGACGTAGAAACTCTTCGACAGCGTCTTCGCCGCTGCTTGACCGTCGCTCGGTGGCGTGACCGGATCGTTCGCGCTCTGCAGGACCAGCGCCGGCGTCGCGCTCGTCAATGCCTGATGCGCCCGTGCGGGCGGCGGTTTCGCCGGCCAGTGCGCGCAGATGGCAAACGTGGTCTGAATGAATGCGAGGGAAGTGTCACGCTCCATCGGCAGCACCTGCTCTAACCTGCTGATCGCCTCATCCTCGCGTGCATACGGGATGGATTCGCTACAGAGGATGGCATATTCGCGCGCGGTCTGCGTGGATCGGGCACTGAGCACCGTCGCACTGGCCAACTGGATGAGTTGTGCATTGTTCCCTTGCTTTACCTGCGCGATCGTCGCGGGGAGCGTTGCGAGCGTGCGGGCACTGTAGAGCCAGTCGAAGGTCAATGATACTAGTATCTCGCCACGCTGATTCTGATGGATGTATCCTCTCTGCATGATCGGTTGTCCATGCAGGAGGAGAGCAATGCGAAAAGTATACATCGTCAGGTTGACCGGAGAGGAACGGGAGCAGTTGA
>JBPCPB010000409.1:0-8469 GCA_050999735.1 Thermomicrobiales bacterium
GGCCCCGGGCAGTCGGCAGTCGGCGGTCGGCAGTCGAAAGTGCATACGCTTCGCGCGTTTCTTTCTGACGACTGCTGACTGCCGACTGGCTACTTCCCCTACCGCACTGCGCACCACAACAACATACGGACGAAGCGAGGCTTCGCCGATACGCGGTGCAACAAATAATCGAACCCGCAACCCCGCGGGTTCCCGTGATAGAGGGGAGCGTGCTGCGGCGGGACCGCGCGGCACATGTCGCGCGACCATCAAAAGTATACTCGCTCGCAACGTTTTTCGCAACTGAATGCGGCGCTTGGCCGCACGATCTCAGGGTGAGACGCCGGGATATGCGGCAATTCGTTCGACGAATTCATCGAGGTTCGTCACGATAAGATCCGGTTCGATGCCCCACGGATCGAAGACGGTCTCCGGGTTTCGCCGCACCCACGCCGTCTTCAGCAGCGTCGCTTTCGCGCCGATCACATCGAACGGATTGCCCGAAACGAGCCAGGTCTCTTCAACCGGACGATTGACCCGCCGTGCCAGGTAGAGGTAGACCGCCGGATTAGGCTTGAACGTCTGTAGGTCATCCACGCTGATCACCGCGTCAAGATGCGGGAGGATGCCCGCGTGATCGAGGAGCGCGCGCACCGTCGCCTCGACGCCGTTCGAGAAGGCGACGGCGGTGTGCCCCGCCGCTTTTAGCCGCTCAATGGCGGGAACCGCATCGGGGAACGCCGCCAACTGCCGGTACTGCATGAGAAGGCGCGCTTGATCCGACTCGCTCACATCCACGGCGAGTGACCGGACGGCATACCGCAAGGCGTGCGCGGTGCAGAGATCGAAGGAGATGTACTGCCGCATCAAGCCGCGCCGGAAGGTGTATTCCAGTTGCTTCTCGCGCCAGAGCGCCGCAACGGGACCTGCCTGCCCGCCGAGAAGCGCGCGGAGATGTCGCTGCATCTCCATCGGGTCAACGAGCGTCCCGTAGACATCGAAGCCGATTGCCGCCATGCGGTCACTCCTTGCATTCGTTGCGATTTTCCTCGCCGCGCCCCAGTGTACATCGCACGCTATCGCTCGTGGCACGGAATACGCGATTCCGCGTAGGATGCGTCGGCGTCTACGGCACAATAGAGAGCAATAGCATGGCGACAGCAATGGCAATCCACACACGGCGAGCATGGGAGCGATTGTCACCGGAGACACGCCGGCGGCTCGTACGGTGGTCGGGGGAAGCCGCCCTCCGTCGCGCGCAATTGACGACGAATGTCCGCAGCAGAGTGAAGGGACGCACAGTGTTCGCACCGCATACGATCCACGAGCGGACGTTTGCCAGCGCCGCCATCGGGCGGACGATGCCGTACACGCTGCTTCTCCCCGCCGGCTATGGCGCGGACGGTGACACGCGGTATCCCGTGCTCTATCTCCTGCATGGCGCGTGGAGCAACCACGCCGAATGGGCGGCGCGGACGAAACTGGCCGACCACGCGGCGCGCTTCCCGCTGATTATTGTCTGCCCGGAGGGAGAAGATTCCTGCTACGTCAACGGCGCGAACGGCGAGCGGTGGGAGGATTACATCGTGGCCGATCTCCCCGCGCACATCGAAGCGACCGAGCGAGCATGCACCGAACGGAGCGGGCGGGCGATTGTGGGCCTTTCGATGGGCGGTCTCGGCGCGTTCAACGGCGGCATGCGCCACCCGGAGCGCTACCGCGCCATCGCGTCGCATTCCGGCGCCTTCGGCTTGCTCGCCTGGGCGGGGACGAACGCGCATGACGATCCGCAGTTCCGCGCCGTCCTCGGCCCGCCGAACAGCCCAACACGGCAGGAATACGATCCCCAGCGGATCATCGAGCAGGCGGTGCGCATGCATGGGGCGGATGGTTTGCCGATGCTGGCGATGGACTGCGGCCTCACGGACTATCCCGATCTGCTCGCGTCGAACCGTGCCCTGCACAGAACGATGACCCGCCTTGGCGTCCATCATTTCTATCGCGAGCAGCCCGGCGGTCACGACTGGATGTACTGGGATCGTGAAGTCCGCTTCACCCTCCAGTTCGCCGCCGCCGCAATGGGCATCGCGCCTGCGCCGGATTGAGGGATGCAAACGGAAATTGCTTTGCGTATATCGCCATCGTATAATTCTCTGTGAAAGGATTATCCCAATGGTGATGGTACACGGGACTGAGCAAGAAAAGTCCGACTTGATCGCTCGATATATCGAGCAGGACCCGCATCGGCCTGGCCGCTACAATGCGCGGCTTATCTCCTCTGGTGTCGCGGTCTGGGCAATCGTAGGCCGGTTTGAGACAGTCAACCACGGCGACCTTGATGCGGCCGCAGCGGATTATGATATTCCGCACGAAGCGGTTGAGGCAGCTCTCGCCTATTACGAGCGGAACAGAGCGGCGATTGACGCCCGCCTCGAAGCGCTTCGCGCGCATTTCACGGCGTAGCGTGGCAGCATTCTATCTCGATCAGAACATCTCTCAACGCATTGTTCCTTTTCTTCAGGAAGCAGGTACACGATGGGAAGAGAAGGCAGATGGATTCATCGCCTGTCAGGGCGCGCGCATTGGTGGCTGATGCAGACGTGCAGCGAATGATCGCCCTCGTCCATGCCTTCCCGGCGCGGCAACTGCACGCCATTGATCTTCCCTATCGCCTCTGCTCCCCATCAGTGATGGTATCTGAGAATGTCCGGCTCTGGGAAGGCGCCGATGGTACGCTCCTCGCGTGGGCCATCTGGCAGCAGCCGTGGATCACGCTCGACTACGCCGTGCATCAGAACGCGTCAGGCGAAATTGAACCAGCGATTATCATCTGGGCATTGGAGCGCTTCAGAGCGATGGCGCGGGAACATGGTCGTACACTCGACTACTTCGTTGACGCGGGCGAGGACGATACCGACCGCATCGCGCTCCTCAAACAGCACGGCTTCGCGCGCGCCGATTGGCATCTGCTCCACCTGACGCGCCCGCTTGATAGGGCGGTTCCAGCGCCATCACTTCCCGCAGGGTTCACAATCCGCCATCTTGCCGATAGAGACGACCGAAAAGGATACGTTGATCTTCACTGTACTGCATTCGCAACGACAAATATGACACTCGCATGGAAAGAGCGCGTCACGCGGATGCCGCAGTACGGTGCGGACCTCGATCTCGTCGCCATCGCTCCGGATGGGCGATTCGCGGCCTTTTGCGTTGGCTGGCTGCATGGCAACGAAGGTCAGGTTGAACCACTCGGCGTCCACCCCGATTTCGCGGGTCGAGGATTGGGACGGGCGCTGCTCAACGCGATGCTCCGCCGTTTCCAAGCGCGCGGCGCGACGACCGCACATATCGAGGTATACAACGACAATCCGCGCGCGCGGCATCTCTATCAATCCGTCGGGTTCCATGTGGAACGGCATGTATGGAAATACAAGCGGGAATTCTGACGCGCTATCCGTGTTGCCGCTTCCAGATTTCCCTGCCCTGCTCGGTCAGGCGGACATCAATCATGTCGCCACGATTCACGTCCTCGGCGAGATTGCCCTTCTCCAATGCTTCGATGGCGGCGATGAGATCGGTGTCGTTCATGCCGAGTTCGCGCGCGATGTCGTTCGCGTTCACAAATGGCCGATCCGGCGTCCCGGCGTGGGAGCCAAGTGCATCGAAAAACTGCGTGGTCATGCTCATCGCGTGCGCTCCTCTTTCCCGAACACTATCGCCAACATGGGTTACCTGTCGCACCGAGTGCCGATAACGAAGCGCTCAACTATCAGCCCTCAGTTCTTCCTCTACCCATTGAGATGGAGGAGGAAGATCGCAGAGAGGCTGAGCGTCATCAGGAGAAGAAGCGAGCCGACGACGACGAGTGCGACGCGCGGCCCCACCATCCGCACCGAGCGGACATTGACCCCTAACCCGAGGCCCGCCATCGCGAAGATCGTCAAATACCGGCTGAAGTCTTTCGCGTTGCTGCCCAGTGCGGTCGAGACGACACCCACCGTCCGCAGCACGGAGAGCAGGATGAAGCCGATCACGAACCACGGCACGAATTTGCCGATGCTCAATTTCGTGCTCGTTCCCTCGCCTTCCTCGTTACGATACAGGAAGGCGAAGGTCGCGACGATCGGGCCGAGCAGGAGGACGCGCGTCAGTTTGACGAGGGAGGCGATGGCAGCGGAGGATGCGCTGACCGGGATGGTCGCGGCGAGTACCTGCGGCACGGCATAAACACTCATCCCCGCGAGGATGCCGTATCGGTAGTCGGAAAGCCCAATGATTCCCCCGTGCGAAAAGACCGGCGGAAGAATCAGCACGATGCCGATACCGAGGACGGCTGTCAGCGCAATGGCACTGGCGACATCCTGCTTCTTAGCCCGGATGGCGGGCGCGACTGCGGCAATTGCGGAGTTGCCGCAGACCGCGTTGCCAACCGCAACGAGGATCGCCAGCTTCGCATTCAGGGAGAGCCGCCGACCGAGGAAAATGGCGGTGCAGATCGCCAACGGCACGGCGATCAGGACGACGAGGAAAAGCTTCGCGCCCGCCGCCGCGATCGTGCGGAGATCGAGCGTCGCGCCGAGCACGACGATGGCGAACTCCAGCACTTGCTTGGCGGCGTACGCGATCCCCGGCTCGACCACGACGGGGATCTTCGTATTCGCGAAGGTCCGGATGAGCATGCCGAGAATGAGCGCGAGGACAAGCGGTTCAAGGATTTCCTGCGTGAAGATCCGCTTCTCGATGGCCGCAAGCACGATCGCCACGCCGCCCACCGCAGCCGTGAAAACGAGGCCGGGAACGAGTGAGCGATAGGGGCGCCGCAGCCATGTCGGTACCCAGTCCCACCGTGTCGCAGGCATCGCCCGCATCGTCGTTTCTGCCACCCGCCCCTCCATGCACGCGCACGCGAACGAACCGTTAGAAGATCAGCGTAGCGCGCCGCGCCGCGCCGCGCAAGCATCCGCAGCCTTTTCCGTTTGGGAACCCTGCTCGCTCTGCAAACGCATGCTAGGATACCCCGGATGCACGGTTCTCTCGTTTCGGAATGGAGGCTGCGATGACTGCACAGCGCCCACTCGAACCAGATGATGTCCTCCGCCTGCACTCGGTCAGCGATCCACAGATCTCCCCCGACGGCACGCAGGTCGTGTACACCGTCGGGACAATGGATGACGAGCAGGACAAGACTTCCTCGGCGCTCTGGCTCGTGCCGACCGGCGGCGGGGAGCCGCGCCAACTGACACGCGGCGCGGCGCGGGACGGCGCTCCACGCTGGTCGCCGGATGGGCAGTCGGTCGCCTTCACCTCCGACCGGGATGGCGGCGCGCCGCAACTCTGGCTCCTGCCTCTCGTCGGGGGCGACCCCCTGCAACTGGCACGCGGTCATTATGGCGCGGGGACACCGGTCTGGTCGCCGGAAGGCACGCGGATCGCCTTTTCCGCCCGCGTCACGCCGGAGAATACACCGAAAAACGCGCCCCGCGTCGCCCGCCGCCTGCGAACGTTCCTCAATGGCAGCGGTTACATCGGTGACGGCTTCTGGCATCTCTTCGTCGTGGATGTGCCGAGCGGCGAAACGCGACCGATCACGGCGGGCGACTGGCATCATTTCACGGCCGCCTGGTCGCCGGACGGCACCCGCCTCGCCTTCGTCACGACGCGGCGGGAGGAGTGGGATCTCGAATGGGTCTGGGATGTCTACACGAGCGACGCGGATGGCGACGATCTCCGGCAACTGACCCACAGCACCGGCGTCTGCCAAGGGCCGGCATGGTCGCCGGATGGCACGCGGATCGCCTATTACGACAATGACAACGCCCATACCGGCTCGACCGAGGATTATCACCTCCATGTCATCCCGGCTACGGGCGGCGAGGCGACCAACCTCACCGGCCATATAGATCGCGGCGTCACCGCAGGGGAGCAGCCCGCACCGGCGATCCCGCCGCTTTGGTCGCCGGATAGCCAATCACTGCTCGCTATTCTCAATTTCGCGGGCAACACACATTGCTACCGCTTCAGTATGGACGGCGAGGCGACGCGCGTGATTGGCGGCACGGGCAGCACCGGCTGGCCGACGATGAGCGCGGACGGTACACGCCTCGCGTTTCCCTGGGCCGATCCCGTCACGCCGCCCACTATCTGGACATGCGATGGAAACGGCGGCGATCGGCGGCAATTGACGCAGACCAACGCCGCGCTATTGGAGGGTATCGCCGTCAGCAAACCGGAGCGATTCTCAATTACCGCGGACGACGGGCGAACGGTCGAAAGCATCCTCTGGCTTCCACCGGGGAAGACGGCGGCAGACGGCCCGTTTCCGACGCTGCTCCATCTGCATGGCGGGCCACATGGCGCGGTCGGGGAGGCATTCTCCGCCCAACAGCAGATACTCGCCACGCACGGCTTCGCCGTCTTCTCGATCAACTTTCGGGGGAGCGCGGGCTACAGCAAGGCGTTCGCGGACACGATCCTCGCGGACTGGGGCGCGAAGGAGCACGCGGACAGCATGGCAGCGCTCGACGCCCTGATTGCGCGCGGCATCGCCGACCCGCACCGGCTCGGCCTCTTCGGCGGCTCATACGGCGGCTACATGACGAACTACGTCATCACGCACACCGATCGTTTCCGCGCCGCCGTGACGATGGCAACGATCAGCGACCTTGCCACCCTCTCCGGCACGACGGATCAGTGGGAGTCCATTGACTTCGACAGCGGCGGAGCACCCTGGGAAGCAGCGGCATACTATCGGGAGCATTCGGCGATGCCACTCGTCACGCGGATCACGACGCCGCTCCTCATCATGCACGGCGAGGAGGACTACACCTGCCGCGTCACGGAGGCAGAGCAACTCTTCGTCGCCTTACGGAAACTGCGTCGGGAGGTCGAATTCGTCCGCTATCCCGGTGAGTCGCACGGCTTCACACGCGGCCGTCCCCGCACGCAACGGGACGCGCTGACGCGACTGTTGGGCTGGTTCATGGATCACCTGACGACATAACGAGCGCGCGTATGGTGGCTTGCTCTTCTCCGGCACCGATGTTGCGCCCATTCGGCATCGCATTCCGGGCCGTTTTCCCTTCTCAGAACGGTACCGGTTGCCGGTATCCAACCGCGGGGACAGAAAGGACGGCCCACCTTGGCAGAGATTCCTCTATCGTCGTCGCGCGAACGGCTCTGCGTCGCGGGTTTGCACACGATGCATCTGCGCGGTGCGAGGATTGAGCCGGCTAATACAACCGCTCCCGATATCCTTGCTCGAACGCCGCGTCCAACGCTTCCACCGTCACATCGGGCATCGGCACTTGATCGTGCAGTATTTGCGCCAGCGTCGGCAGTGCCGTTCGCTCCGGCCACGTCGCCGCGTCCCACAGCCGCGACCGCTTCAGTGCCTTCGGACATTGGAGGAATGCCTCCTCAATATCCACGGCGATTGCCAGTTCCGGCGTCTTCCCTTGCGCCGCCAACTGCGTCAAGATCGCCGCATCCCGCACGATGCGCGCCCGCCCGTTGATCCGCAGCGTCTCCTCCACACCGGGGATCATGAAGAGCAGCCCCACACCCCCGTGCGTAACGATGTTCCGCAGCGAATCAATCCGCCGGTTGCCGGGCCGGTCAGGAATCACCAGCGTATAGTCATCGAGCGCCAGCACAAACCCCGGCGCATCGCCGCGTAGTGAGACGTCGCACTGCCCGCTCGCGCTCGCCGTCCCGATAAGCAGAAACGGTGAGAGGGCAATAAAGGCGCGACAATGACGATCGAGCGCCGGGAGTTGCTTCTTAATCACAAGTTCGCGCGGCTCTCCCACCAACGTGCGGAGTTCCGCTTCTGAGGTCACGCAATCGGTGAACTGATACCGGGTCGGCGCTTCAATCATTTCTATCCTCCACTGGTCATTCCCCGTGCGGTCCGCGCTATCGTCCGGGAGATTGTACGCCATCCACGAGCAGTTGGCGGGTGATCTGGATGTGCCCCTGATGAAGCGCGCCATGCTCGACGGCGTGCAGCAGGCAATCACGGAGCGTCAATGTCTCACCGAGACCGCCGGTGCCGCGGTATTCGGCGGGCGGCTGCGGGGGAATCACATCCATCGCCGCATCGGGGAGATGATCGAGCGCGTCATGCACCAACCCGATCAGCCGCTCGTAGCGGGCGATCAGCGCGGCGCCACCGCCCGTCGCGTGGAACTCTGCCAGTCGGTTCCGCCCGGCATCACGGCCACTCGCCATCTGCACGGCCCAGAACTCCGTCGCGCCAGCGAGATGGGTAGCAATCGCGTAGAGCGTATTCGCGTCCGGCAACGGGACGGGCCGGTTGAGCACGTCGTCCGGCAGCCCGTCGAGTTGCTTCATCACATCCCGCGCGATCCGTTCTAACACGACCGCGAACTGCGCGCCTTCACCTGCCATACAATCCCTCCATCCCTCACGGTAGCGCAGGCTTTCCAGCCTGCGAGCCGGAAACAGGCGGGAAAGCCTGCACTACCGTTG
>JBPCPB010000447.1:0-4380 GCA_050999735.1 Thermomicrobiales bacterium
CCATGCGCGCTGTCCGCTTCTCGCCGCGCCCGCCGATCCAGAGGGGCAATTTCCCGACCGGGCGCGGGTTCATGTAGGCATTCGTGAAGTCGAAGAACCGGCCGTGGTGGTCCGTCACTTCGTTATCAATGAAACTGCGCATCACCTGCATGCCCTCATCGAGCATGTCCATGCGCTCCTTGATCGGCGGGAAGGGATAATTGAACGCGCGGAATTCCGGCTCGTGCCAGCCCGCGCCTAATCCCGGCTCGAAGCGCCCGTTGGAGAGGTGATTGAGGGTCATGAACGATTTGGCGAGTAAGCCGAGATTGCGGTACGGCACCGCGAAGACCATGCAGCCACAACGCAGGTTCTTCGTGTCGGCGGCGAGCGCGGCGAGGCAGGCGACGGCCTCATAGTGCGGATCGGCGTCGTTCGTCGCGCAGTAGAGATGATCCCAGACGGAGAGCCAGCCGAAACCGTTGCCGTCGGCATACGTCCAGAGGCGGCGCAATTCGTCCATCGTGATATTCTGCTGCCCGACATGAATACCCCAGGAAATGCTCATCACTGGCCCACCCTTTCCCCTCATCTGATTCGCACCGGCCGATACCGGGGCCATTGTATACGCCGCGCTCCGCCTCCGCGCACCTGCACATTAACCCGGACGAGGCGCCTGCTCGTTGCGGGTGAAGTCTACGGATCCCATTGGCAGGTCACGGGCGGGGATGGCGCCGCCCGCGAAGCGTGATGGATCGAAGGAGTGCATGTCGTACGGCGGCGTGCCGGTCGCCAGCCATTCGCCGACCACCGCGCCGACCTCCGGCGAGATGGCGAAGCCGTGGCCGGTGAAGCCGCAGCAGTGGAAGAGGCCGGGCACATCCGGTGCGGGGCCGATCATCGCGATGCCGTCCGGGCTTTCACCCTCCATGCCACTCCACGCACGCAGCAGCGGCAGGCTCCGGAGGAGCGGCAGGATGCCCGTGCAGGCCGCCGCACTCCCCGCGATGTGCGCGCCGACCGTTCCCGCGCGGCCGTTATCGAGATGCACGGTGCCCGCCCAGCCGCCGCCGACGACAAAGCCGCCTTCCGGCACTTGCTTCAATGAGAGCGGCCGTCCGACGCAGCCGACGACGGGATCGAGGAGATGCGGCGCGGGAGCGGTGACGAGCATCTGATAGCAGGCGGGGTGCAGGGGAATTTCCGTGCCCGCCAGCCGCGCCACCTCGCCTGCCCACGCGCCAGCCGCGTTGACCGCCCATCGGCAGGGAAGTGTCCCGGCGGTCGTCTCCACCGCGACGATGCGGCCGGAGGCGTCTTTCGTGAAGCCGGTCATCTCCGTTCGTTCAAGAAGGCGCGCTCCAGCCCGCATCGCCGCATCCGCGAACGCTTTCGTCGTCAGGATCGGGTTCGCGTGGCCGTCCTCCGGCGTGTACGAACCTGCGACGACCGTCGGGGAAACACCCGGCATGATTTCTGTGAGGTCCTGCGGCTCGACAAGGCGAATGTCCAGCCCGGCATCCTGCTGTCGCGTGATGGATGTCGCGAAGGCGGGCAGGATCGCCTCATCCTCGATCAGCGTCAAGTGGCCACCACGCCGGTACTCGACATCCGCGCCGAGACGGTCGGCGAGACCGGGCCAGCGGGGGATCGCCTTGAGGGCGAGGGGGAGTTCACGCAAGTCTCGCCCCTGCTGCCGCACGCCGCCCGCCGATGCGCCGGAGGCGGAGGCCGCGACTTCCCGCTGCTCGACGACGGTCACGGAAACACCCCGCGTCGCTAGTTCGTAGGCGATAGCGCACCCCATCACTCCCCCGCCGATAATGACGACATCCGCCGCCAGTTGCCGTTTCCTGTTCGCCATCTCGCCTCCCGCCGTACGCGTGGCTCCTCGTACGCCGATGTTCGCATGCCTGTCGCCCGCTGGCAATGCATCCGGCGGGCGCTGCGTTCCGTATGGAGGATAGGTATCGCGAGTCACGATCAATTTCGGTACTGATGATAATGATGAAAGGAAATCTCATGCGCTACCGTCTTCTTGCCCTCGTCGCCCTGCTGGCGCTCGGCATGCTCGCCGCGTGCGGTGGGAGTGCGAGCACGACCGCGACAACCGCGCCGACAAGCGTGCCGACCACGGCGGCTACCGTAGCGCCAACCACTGCGCCGACGGCGAATGTCGCCAGTGCAGTCGCGTCAACCGTTGTGCCCACACGCGCCGCGTCGAGCATCACCGCCGCGACTTCCGCAACCTCCGCACCGACCACCACTCCCACACGCACTGCCCCGACCACTCTCGCCGCCATCACACCTGCGGCATCCGTTGCCGGCGGGAGCAACATCGTGATGGTCCAACTACAGGACTTCATGATTACACTGGATAAATCCACGGTGAGCGCCGGGATGGTGACGTTCACCATCAAGAATAATGGCCCGTCGCCGCACAACTTCAATGTGAAGATCAACGGCGAGGAGAAGGGCATACCGACGCTCGATCCCGGCATGGCGGCGACGTTGACGCTCGACCTCACGCCGGGCACATATGACTACCGCTGCAATATCCCCGGCCATGACCTTCTCGGCATGAAGGGCACGCTGACGGTGAAGTAAACGGTTCGGAGTTCGGCGGCATGGTACTCCGAACTCCGAACTCCGAACTCTGACCCCTACCCGAGGACGTTGTCAACAAGCCAGGTATTGCCCTGCTTGTGCATCACAAAGGTGCGCTTCACGATGCCGGACGCGGTCGTGATCGTCGCCTGGACAGTCGCGCCGTTGCCATCGGCGTCGCGCTGCTCGCTGTCTATGGTGAACGACTGCACGGGCGGCTGAATATTGAGCAATGCGTAGCCATCGCTGCCTGTCTGGGACTTCAATGCGGGGGTGAGATAGCCGGAAATATCCCCCTTCGCCAGCACCGTGCGCAAGAACTGCTCGGTCGCGCCGCGCGCCTCGCTGGCAGAGACCGGCGTTGTCGTTGGCGTCCCGACCGCGCCGGTCCCCGTGACCGCCGAGCCGGATGCGATTGTGGATGTGGCGGCAGATGTTGGAGCGGATGCTGTGGCGGATGTCGTCGTGGATGTCGTCGCCGAGCCAGCGGCTTGTGTGCCACGCGGGGCAGCGACGCTGCTCGTTGCGGTATTCGCGTTCGCGATGATGCCGGCATTCGCGGTTGTGCGGGCGAGAGGAGTCGGCGTGACCGCGTTTACCGTTGCCGCGGTTGTGGCGGCACCTGTGGCGCGGCCCACCTCGGTGGCGGCGATCGTGGCTCGCGGCAGCGCATTAGCGAGCGGGGTCGGGGTGTCGGGCGTCGTGGCGGTTGCGATTGGGGCGAGCTGCGTCGCTTGGATGAGCGCGGCAGTAGTTGTTGGCGTGGCGGGCGCGGCGGTCGTCGTAGTCGTCTTGGTGCTGCCACCGCAGGCGACGAGCGCGACGATCAGGAGCGGGAGAACAAGCGCCGAAAGGCGATTTGAGCGGACAGATAGCATACGGAGGACCCTCCTCAATCAAAACAAGGGGAGGCATCGCCGCCTCCCGTCATTGCACCATAGCACGGCAATCGTCGGCTGTCACGCGGGCCGGGAACGGTCATCCAAGCCATCAATCGTATCAGCAATGCGCATGCCATGTCGGTATTTGCTACGCTATCCGCAACGCGAAATTCCGCGACGAGGAAGAGAGAATGCGACCAATGACCGAGAGATGGAACCGATCGGATACATGCCCCAGATCGTCCGTACGCCGCTGCGCGTGGGCGACGAACGATCTGGCGATCCAGTATCACGACGCGGAATGGGGCGTACCGCTCCACGACGACTGGATGCTCTTCGAATTTCTCATCCTCGAAGGCGCGCAGGCCGGTCTCAGTTGGGACACGATCTTGCGGAAACGCGACCGCTACCGCACCGTCTTCGACCAGTTCGACCCGGAGGTCGTCGCGCGGTATGACCAGCGGAAAATGGACGAACTGCTCGCCGATCCCGGCATCATCCGCAACCGCGCCAAAGTCGCCGCTGCGATCCAAAATGCACGGGCCTTTCTCGCCGTCCGCGATGCATGCGGCACGTTCGACGCCTATATCTGGCAATTCATCGGCGGCACGCCACGCGTCAACGCATGGCCGTCACCCGCGGCGATCCCGGCGCAAACGCCCGAATCGGTGGCGATGAGCAAAGACCTGCGGCGGCGTGGCTTCACCTTCGTCGGCCCGACGATCTGCTACGCCTTCATGCAGGCGACCGGCATGGTCAATGACCACACGACCGACTGCTTCCGGTACGCCACACTCGGCGCATAATAATGGTAGCGTAGGCTTCCGCTTGCGTCCCTTTCCCCCGAAAGATTTCGCCGACCGGGAACGCAGGCTGGAGCCTCCACTCCTGGAGGTTTCACCGCTGCCTTCCA
>JBPCPB010000455.1:0-7722 GCA_050999735.1 Thermomicrobiales bacterium
ATTCGTCCGCCGTCAGGCCGAGACGCGGGCCGAGGCAGTCCGCGATATCCATGTGCGCGTGCGTGTCCGTCAGCGGGTCCCAGCGCATCGCGGGAAGGATGCGCGGCAGTGCGTCATTCCCATCCGCTTCCAGATAATGCATCGTCGCCATGCGGCGGTGGATGCGGCCACCGATACGGATCAGCCGGAGGACGATGACGAGCGTCATCTGGCCGAGTTGGCGCGCGGGCACACCGACATCGTCCCGCAGTTGCTCCAGCACCCCCTCCACCGTGTCATCATGCATCGCGGTGAGAACGGTATAGCCCTTGTCCATCAAATCGAAACAGCGGCGGATATTCGGGCCCCACATATAGGAGGCGAGATGATCCGACCACTCATTGATGGCGATCACCGTCTCATCGGGCGACAGCCCGGCATCATTCGTGAATGCCCAGTCCTCGTACCAGCCGTGTGGGAAGTAGATCCAATGCTCCTCCGGGACGAAGTCGAGCATCGCGGTGAGCGTCGTCGTCTTGCCGGCATCCTGCATCGGGTCCGCCGCGATCAGGATGGAGCCGCGCCGCTCCACCGTCAGCCAGCAGGTGGCGAGCAGGCGCGCGTCCATGCTGCCGGAATCGAGGATCTGGACAACGGACATCGGCGTCGGTGGGTGCCACTTGCCGCCCCACCAGCCATATGGGTTGTTATATGTGGGCATCGGCAAGGTCCCTTCATTAAGGTGTCACCGTCCGAGACGGGGAGATGTCGGGCCGAAACAGGATCACCGCCGTACGATTCTACCATGCAGCCCGAAAGCGAAGGCCGGTCAATCGCGCGGATCGAAGAGCGTCGGAAGGGACGCGATACTCGGCAGCAGATGCGTGTGCGGCGTCACGCCGAGGGTTTCCAACCCGTGCGCGCCGCTGAGAACGCCGATTACCCATCCGGCGCGGGCATTCATCCCCGCTTCCAGATCGAGCGGCGTATCGCCGACGACCGCGACCCGTCCAACATTCCCAACGCCGACATCCATCATCGCGCGGTAGATCAGGAAAGGGGCGGGGCGACCCAGCGATACGTCGCTGCTGGCGAGTGTCACGTCGAACAACCCTTCCCACCCAAGCCGCCCGATCAGTAAGTTCACGAGGCCACGGTCAAAGCCGCTCGTCAACGCGATCTTTATCCCTGCCTCCTTGAGGCAGAGCATCGCTGCTGCCGCGCCGGGCACTTCGAGCCCCGAGCCGGTCGTGTATTCGTCGGAGAGCGTCGCCTCGAAGGTCGCCAATGCGCGCCCGGCAACTTCCGGTACCGCCTCCGGTGCGTGGGCGCGGGCGGCGAGTTCGCGGAAAACCGCCTTCTTGCTCGCGCCGCGCCGCGCCGCCAGATCCTCCTCGGTGAACGGGATATCGAACGCCGTGAGCGCGCGGCGGTACGCAACCAGCACCGCGCCCTCCTCGCGCATCGTTGTCCCGGCGAAATCGGTCACAACGAGTTCCGGTCGCATGCCATTTCTCCTCTCTTCATCCAGCACAGCACGCCCATTGTCCGTCATGCGGCCATGACCTCACAAGCGTGTACTCATTCTCGACTTCGGAATCACGGCCGCTAACGCCGGTGGAGTGCGTCGGGATTTACTACAAAAAGGTCATGAAAGTTTTGCAACAAGGGGTTGACAAATGGAAAGCCGAAGGATACGCTAATGATGTCGCCGGTGCATCGCCTTTGCGGATGCTACGATCCCCGGCGCCGCCGATCCGCGTGTCGCAACGGCGCGACCGCAGAGGAACGAGGAGATGCGATGACGTTCATGACGACGACACTCCTGGGTGCGATTGCTGGCCTGACAATCTTCCTCGGCCTACCGATCGCGCGCCTGAAGAACGTCTCGCGTCGCTGGCAGGCGCTCCTCAACGCGACCACCGTCGGCATCCTCGTTTTTCTCCTCTGGGATGTCATCACCAAAGCGACGGAACCGATCAACGCGGCGCTCGACGGAGCGAAAGCGGGTAGCGGGCGGCCATTCGCTCTGCTCCTCCTCCTCTTTGTCTGCGGGTTCGGCATTGGGCTGTTGAGCCTCGTCTACTTCGAGCGGCAAGTGATCCGCCCCGCAGCGGCGGAAGCCCGGCTCTCCGGCGCGACACCGACGCAGTTGGCCTTGATGATCGCCGTTGGCATCGGCGTCCATAACTTCGCGGAGGGGCTTGCCATCGGGCAGTCGTCCCGTTCCGGCGCAATCGGACTCGCGACAATCCTGATCGTCGGGTTTGGGCTGCACAACGCGACCGAAGGGTTCGGCATCGCCGCACCGCTGACCGTGGAGGGTACGCGCCCCGCGTGGGCGTTCCTCGCGCTCGCCGGATTAATTGGCGGTGGCCCGACCTTTGTGGGCACACTGCTTGGTTACAGTGTGAAGTCCGACGCCATCTTCGTGCTCTGTCTCGCCCTTGCCGCCGGGTCCATCTTCTATGTGATTGCGGAGTTGCTGAACGTCGGTCGCCGGTTCCAGTTGCGTGAACTGGCGATGTGGGGCGTGCTCCTCGGCTTCTTCGCCGGGTACGGTACGGATCTGATTCTCACCTGGGCAGGGGCCTGACATCGGCTTGACAAACCGCCCGGCACGCCCTAGTATCATCTTCAATACGACGTTGAATCGGACGAGTAGCAGTCCTGGCGCGGCACGCAGCGATCCCGATGGCTGGTGTGAATCGGGAAGCCGACGCGGACGAGTGAATGGACCGGTGAGTCGCCCCCCGAAACGCGCGAGCGGAGTAGTCGGAGTCGGGGCCGGAGCAGCGCCACCGTTACCACGGCGCGGGGTATCGGAGCCGTCGTCGGCAGTCGGCAGTAGACAGTCGGCAGTGATACGGTTTCCCGTACTGACAAGTGGGGTTGATCCTGGAAACGCCGGATCAATCCAATTGGGGTGGCACCACGGAGCGTCTTGAACGCCTTCGTCCCTTGCGGGGATGGGGGTGTTTTTGTTTGCCCGTGGGGCAGCCCGAAGGAGTGTGTAATGGCAGGGACAACAATCGAGCAGCAAACAGACCGTAGGGGCGGTTCGAGAACCGCCCTCCCCCAGCCTTCAGCAGCCCGCGTGCTACCGACGCTGGACGAGGTGCGCGCGCTGACGGACGCGGGCAATCTCGTCCCGATCTATCGCGAGATCATGGCGGATTTGGAGACGCCTGTCACGGCGTATCTGAAAGTCGCGCGGGGGCCGTACTCGTTCCTGCTCGAAAGTGTCGAGGGCGGGGAGCGATTAGCACGCTACTCGTTCATCGGCAGTGATCCGTACCTCGTCGTGCGGCTCAGTGATGGCGTCCTGACGGCGACGCATCAGCGTGGTGACAAGCAGGTCTTCCCCTTCACCGATCCGCTGGAAGCATTGCAGGGCTTCCTGACACCGTACAAGCCGGTCCGCACGCCCGGTATGGACTTGCCCCGTTTCCTCGGCGGCGCGGTCGGCTACCTCGGCTACGAGTGCATTCGGTACTTCGAGCCGCGCGTGCCGATGGCCCCTGCGGATGTTCTGCATCTGCCGGATGCCGTGTTCATGCTCACTGATACCTTGCTCGTCTTCGATCATCTGCGGCGGCGGATTAAGGTCGTCTCGCACGTCCATACCGATACCGGCGATCTCGCGGCGGCGTACGACGAGGCGGTGGCGCGGATCAACCGGCTCGTCGGCAAACTGCGCCACGGCGTCGTTACCCCGCCACGCGGCACGGGCATGAAGGGCGACACCGGGCCGGTCGGCAACTTCAGCCGTGCCGAGTACGAAACGGCGGTGGAGCGGGCGAAGGAGTACATCGCGGCGGGTGACATCATCCAGATCGTCCCGTCGCAGCGGCTGACCGTCCCGACGAGCGCCGCGCCCTTCACGATCTACCGCGCGCTGCGGGCGATCAACCCCTCACCCTACATGGTCTACTTTAACCTCGACGGCTTCCAGATTGTCGCGTCCTCTCCCGAATCGCTCGTCCGCAACGAGGGCGGCACGATCACGACGCACCCGCTCGCCGGGACGCGCCCACGCGGCAAGACCGAAGACGATGACCGCGCGCTGGCCGAGGAACTTTCCACCGACGAGAAGGAGCGCGCCGAACATATTATGCTCGTGGACCTTGGGCGCAACGACATCGGCCGGATCGCCGAGCCGGGCACGGTGCGCGTCCCCTCCCTGATGCAGGTCGAGCGGTACAGCCACGTCATGCACCTCTGCTCCGAGGTCGAGGGGCGGCTGAAGCCGGAGTACACGAGCCTCGATGCCCTGCGCGCCTGCTTCCCGATGGGTACGGCATCGGGCGCGCCGAAAATCCGGGCGATGGAGATCATCGCGGAGTTGGAGCACGAGCGGCGCGGGCCGTATGCGGGCGCGCTCGGCTACGTCGGCTACGACGGCAATATGGACTTCGCCCTCGCCCTGCGGACGATGCCGGTGCAGGACGGCATCGCCTATCCGCAGGCGGGTGGTGGCGTCGTCGCGGACAGCAGCCCTGAGGCGGAATACCACGAGTGCCACCACAAGATGGGCGCACTCCTCCGCGCCATCGAGACGGCGGAAGCGATGGAAGAGGAAGAGTAGCCAGTAGCCGGTAGCCGGTAGCCAGTGATCCCGATTCCCTTTCTGGCTACTGGCTACCGGCTACTGGCTACTAGCTACTGAGCGACCGAAGGGAGCGACCAATGATTGTGCTGATTGATAACTACGACTCGTTTACCTACAACCTGTACCAGTATCTGTGCGAACTGGGCGCGGATGTGCGGGTTATCCGCAACGACGCGGCGACGGTAATGGAGATTGTGGCGATGGCGCCGGGGCGGGTGGTGCTATCGCCGGGACCGTGTACGCCGAACGAGGCGGGCATTTGCGTGCCGCTGATCCGCGCGCTGGCAGGCACGGTGCCAATCCTCGGCGTCTGCCTCGGCCATCAGGCGATCGGCGCGGCGTACGGTGGCGCGGTCGTCCGCGCGCCGAACCTGATGCACGGCAAGGTGAGCGCGGTTCATCACACCGGGCAAGGTATCTTCAGGGGCCTGCCATCACCCTTCACGGCGATCCGCTACCACTCACTCGTCGTCGCGCGCGCAACGCTGCCAGATGTTCTCGAAGTAACGGCGGAGACGGCGGACGGCCTCGTAATGGGCTTCCGCCATCGGGAAATCCCCAGCCTCGAAGGCGTGCAGTTCCACCCCGAAAGCATCCTGACCGAGCACGGGCATCAGTTGCTGGGGAATTTCCTCGACCTACCTAACCCCCCAACCCCCTTCCCGACACGGGAAGGGGAAGCCGGACATACATTCAACAGTGTGACCGATGGTGCGGAAGTGTTGGCCCATGCCTATTGAGATGCGATCAGGAATCGGGTATCCGCCTCGATTGAGTCACCCCTTCCCTTGAAGGGAAGGGGACGGGGGTTAGGCCAATGAGCAGTAACGCACCGGAACCGGGAATTCGCGACGCGATTGCGCGGGTGGTGGAGGGACAAATCCTCACGCGGCCCGAAGCGGCACATGTGATGGACCAGATTATGGCTGGGGAGGCCACACCCGCACAGATCGGCGCGTTCCTCACCGCGCTGCGCATCCGGGGTGAGACGGAGGGCGAGATCGCCGGGTTCGCCGAGACGATGCGCCGCCATGCCCGCCGCGTGACGCTCGACGAGGGGTTACCCGTCGTGGATGTCGTCGGCACGGGCGGCGACGGCAGTGGCACCTTCAATATCAGCACGACCTCCGCCTTCGTCGTGGCGGGGGCGGGTGTCGCGGTGGCGAAGCACGGCAACCGGGCGATGACCTCCCGCTGCGGCAGCGCGGATGTGCTGGAAGGGCTGGGCGTCGTGATCGAGCAGACGCCGGAGCAGGTCGCCCGCTGCGTGCGGGAGGTTGGCTTCGGCTTCATGTTCGCGCAGGCATTCCATCCGGCGATGAAGCACGCCGGGCCGGTGCGGCGCGACATCGGCATCCGCACCGTTTTCAACCTGCTCGGCCCGCTGACCAACCCGGCGCGCGCCCCGTACGAACTGATGGGCGTCGGTGACGCGGCGCTGGCGGCAAAATTGGCGCGCGTCTTCGCCCTGCTCGGCGTCGAGCATGCCTTGGTCGTCCATGGGCAGGAGGGGCTGGACGAAATCAGCATCTCCGGCCCGACGACAATCCACGAAGTGCATGTGGATCGCGATGTCATGACGTACGAGATCACGCCGGAGCAGTTCGGTTTCGCCCGTGCGACGCCGATGGCGGTGCGCGGCGGCAGTGTGGCGGAGAATGTCGTCATTACGCGGCGGGTGCTGGCGGGCGAACCGGGGCCGACGCGCGATGTCGTGCTGCTCAACGCCGCCGCTGCCCTCGTTGCCGCCGACGCCGCGCCGGACATCGCGACAGGTATCATGCGGGCGGCGGAGAGCATAGACAGCGGACGCGCCCAAGTGGCGATGGAGAACTTCGTCGCGCTCAAGCAGGGGTTCGCGGCGCGGGAAATGGTGACGACCCAACCCCCGCCCCCTCCCTAACAGGAAAGGGAGCGAGCCGCTGGAATATCGGGGTGTTCCGCATAACGCCTCGGTAGTGCGAAAAGTCACCCCTTACTTTTAGGGAAGGGGCCGGGGGTTAGGTTCTTTCGTCCCCCTCCTTTTAGGGAGGGGGTCAGGGGGTAGGCAAAATGACCGCAACACAACAGGCGATGAAACCGATTACGGGCAATATCGTCAAGCCGCGCGTCTTCAGCGGCATTCAACCGAGCGGGCAGTTGCACATCGGCAACTACCTCGGCGCGATCCGGCGATGGGTCGAGAATCAGGATCAGTGGGACAATATCTACTGCATCGTGGATTTACACGCGATTACTTTCCCGCAGGACCCGGGCGCGCTGCGGGCCGCGACGTACGAACTCGCCGCCGTCTTCCTCGCCGCCGGGCTGGACCCGTCGCGCTGCGCGCTCTTCGTGCAGAGCCATGTGACGGCTCACGCGGAATGCGCGTGGCTCTTCAACTGCGTGACGCCGCTCGGCTGGGCGGAGCGGATGACACAATACAAAGACAAGGCGGGCGATCAGCGCGAGCGTTCATCGGTCGGTCTCCTCGCCTACCCGATGCTGATGGCGGCGGACATCCTCCTCTACCACGCGAATGGCGTGCCGGTCGGCGACGACCAGAAGCAGCACGTCGAACTGACGCGCGCCATTGCCGAGCGGTTCAACCGGATGTCTGGCGAGACGTTCACCGTGCCGGAACCGTGGATCGGCGAAGCAGCTGCGCGCGTGATGGGTCTCGATGAGCCGACGAAGAAGATGAGTAAGAGCGCGACGGGCCGCTATCACGCCATTTTCCTCACCGACACGCCGGACACAATCTGGGACAAGGTGAAGCGGGCAACGACGGACAGCATCGGCACAATCGTCTTCGATGCGGACCGCCCCGGCATCTTCAACCTGCTCACGATCTATCAGGCATTCACCGGTGAATCACGCGAGACGATTGAGGCGCGCTTCGCGGGGCAGGGATATGGCGCGTTTAAGCGGGCGCTCGCCGATGTGATAATCGGGGAATTGGAGCCATTGCAGAAGCGGTACGCCGAAATCACCGCCGAGCCGGGCTACGTCGAGCGCATCCTCAAGGAGGGCGCGGACCGCGTCCGCCCCGTCGCGGACGAGACGCTCACGCATGCCAAACGCGGCATGGGACTGCTCTGAGAAGTAACGAGTTCGGGGTTCCATGTTCGGAGGAGGGGCACGCCCTTTTT
>JBPCPB010000500.1:0-5667 GCA_050999735.1 Thermomicrobiales bacterium
GCTTCAGCCTGCAAGCGCGGGACGGCAGGCTGAAGCCTGCTCCACCGATTCAAACCCCTTCTTCCAAAAGCGTCACAACGCAGTCAATGATACGCTCCGCCAGCGCCTCCTTCGCCATCCGTGGCTGCTCCTCCACCCGGCCATCAGCATAGAGAAAGGTCGCGGCGCTGTCACGCGCGCCAATCGTCGCGACGGCGTCATTCGCGACGATCATCGCCAGCCCCTTCGCCGCCAGTTTCTGCCGCGCGTTCAGGAGCAGGTTGTCCGTTTCCGCCGCGAAGCCGATCTTGACGATCGCCATCTCCCGTAACCCCGCGAGAATGTCCGGCGTGCGCTCCAAAACGATTTCCGGTGCCGCGCCGTCCGCCGTCTTCTTCATTTTTCGTGCCGCGACGCGGGCGGGCCGGAAGTCCGCGACCGCCGCGCTCATAATCAGCGCGTCCGCGTCCACGACGGCCCGACGCGTCGCGGTCTCCATCTCGGCTGCCGTCTGCACCTGCACAACCGTCACCCCATCCGGCGACGCGAGCGCGGTTGGGCCGGAGACGAGCGTTACCGCCGCGCCACGCGCCCCCGCCGCCGCCGCGATGGCGTACCCCATCCGCCCTGACGAGCGGTTGCCGAGATAGCGGACGGGGTCAAGCGGCTCCTGCGTCCCGCCCGCCGTCACGACGACGCGCCGCCCGGCGAGATCGCGCCGCTGATCGAGTAACGCGACGATCTCACCAAACAGCCGCTCCATTGCAACAAGCCGCCCCAACCCGACAAACCCGGAGGCGAGCGGCCCCGCATCCGGCCCGACGATATACGCGCCGCGCGCCTGCAACGTGGCGACGTTTGCCTGCACAGCGGGATGAAGCCACATGTAATGATTCATCGCGGGGGCAAGGACGAGCGGCGCGCTGCTCGCGAGCGCGGAGAGGCAGACCATATCATCCGCGATGCCGTGGGCGAGTTTCGCCAGCATGTCCGCCGTCGCGGGCGCGACGACGAAGAGGTCCGCCCGCCGCCCGACCGAAATATGGCCCTCCTCCGCTTCACTCCACGGCTCATACGGCGTCGTCCAGACACGCCGCTGCGTCAGCGTGGCGAAGGTGAGCGGCGTGACGAAGCGCGTCGCCCCCTCGGTCATCAAGACGTCTACTGTCGCGCCCGCCGTGACGCACAAGCGGGCGAGTTCGACGACTTTGTACGCCGCGATGCTACCCGTCACGCCGAGCGCGACGTGCTTCCCGCTGAGGCTGGTCAGACCCGCACCGTCCATGCGCGCTCCCTGTTCCGGGCTCCACGTTACCGCGAGAGGGCGGTAACGGTCTTGCGCGCCGCCATGATCGCCGTGTCAATGTCCGCGTCGGTGATCTCGTAGTGGGTCACCATCCGGCCGCCATACTGCCCGCCGCCGACGAGGACGCCCTGCGCCTTCATCTCCGCCGCGAAATCGGGATTCGGCGGGTCGAGTTTGTAGAAGACCATGTTCGATTGCACGAGTTCGCGGTCCACGAAGATGCCGGGAACATCCGCGAACCCTTCCGCGAGCCGCCGGGCGCGCGCGTGATCTTCGGGCAAACGATCCACCATCTCCGTGAGGCTGACGATGGCAGCAGCGGCGAGGACGCCCGCCTGCCGCATCGCGCCGCCGACGATCCGCCGCATCCGCCGCGCGCGGGCGATGAAATCCGCCGACCCGGCGATCATCGAGCCGACCGGCGCGGCCAGCCCTTTGGAGAGGCAAAACTGGACAGAATCTACGTCCTGGACAATCTCCGAAACGGGGACGCCGAGTGCGGCGGCGGCATTGAAGACACGCGCGCCATCCATATGGACAGGGATACCGTGCTCATGCGCGACATCCGCCATGGACTTGATCGTCGCGCGGTCGAGGGGCAGGCCACCGCAACGGTTATGCGTATTCTCGACGCAAAGGACACCCGTTGGTGGCTCACCCTCCCGATCGCCACGGATCGCCTCGCGGATCGCCTCCGGCTCCATCGTACCCCAGCGCGTGTTCGGCAGGATGCGCCACGGCAACCCGCCGAGGACGGCCGTGCCGCCCGCCTCATAGAGGACGATGTGGCACTGATCGCACATAATCACTTCCTGCCCGCGCTGGCAATGCGCGAGCACGGAGCAGAGGTTCCCCATCGTGCCACCGACGACGAAGAGCGACGCCTCCTTGCCGAGCATGTCAGCGGCGAGGTCTTCCAATCGGTTGATTGTCGGGTCCTCGCCGTACTGATCGTCGCCCACGTCCGCCTCGGCCATCGCCCGGCGCATCGCCGGTGTTGGCCGCGTGACGGTATCACTCCGCAAATCCACCAGTCGTTGTGCCATCTCGTGCCCCCTCCTGCAAGTCGCCAGTCGCCAGTCGTCAGTCATCAGTCGTCAGCCCGGACTCATCGCTCGTCGCTCATTGCTCATTGCTTCGTCGTGGCATCGTACACGCGAGACGCGGGGATGACAAGGCAACGCGCGATTGAACGCGCGTGCGGATATGTGCTACACTTGGCTATCGCTTCCGAGGATGTCGCCACGATGAGAAAGACGGAGAAAGCGAGATGTTCAGCGGGTTTTCAGGGCGCATTCATCGGAAATTCAGGATTATTCCGTACGCTGGTCGGTAATCGTGAAGAGATGAGCCTTTGGCATGCACATCCACGCGGCCGGACATCAAGAAGGATTGACCCCATGACCGAGCGTTACCAGGCACCACAGGGAGCCCCACCCGACGACCGTCCGGCCACCGACGCTGAACGCGAACACCAGGCGCCCGCATCCGTCGCAACCGCACCGGAGCCGAGAGAAACGCAGAGCGCGCCGCCCGGCACTCCGCAGGAAGCGGCATCGGGCGAAGGGCGGCACACCGAGCCATTCACAATTGATGCGGAGCAGGAACGCCTCGAACACGAACGCACGGAGCAGGAGCGGCTCGTCTGGACACCGCCGCTGCCGCAGTACCCGCCCCGACCCACGCGCCAGGAGCCGGTGCAGTATGAAGCGCCCCGGCCACAACCGGCGCCGCAGTACAACCCACAGGCGTCTGCCCCGCCACGGCCCACACCGGCGCCTCCGCCCGCGCCGCATCCATCCGCACAGCAAACCTATGCCCCGGCGATCGCGGGCGGCTATTCAGCGCCCGTCGCCAACCCCTATGCATCGCAGGGGCAAGTCGTCGCCGCGCCGCCCGCGCCGCGGGTCTCGAAAGCGCGTATGGGCCGCCGGATGATGCGGCGCACCGTCCGGGGTACGAGTGCGGTCGGCAAGGCGATGTTCGGTGTTCGCCCCGGCCTGATGGTCGCGTTGCTTCTGGTCGTGCTCTTCGCCGGCTGGCTCTCCTACGACAAGTGGATGACCGGCAGTGGGACGAATAGCGCGACGCCAAACGCCGCGACCAAGAACGGCACGATCCCGCTCCCGCCGGAAACGCCCGCCGTCCGGACCTATCTGACGGCCGTCCAGAAGGGCGACGCCAACGCGGTGTGGAACTCCCTCGGCCCGCAGGAAAAAGCCCATCGCATCTCTCGTGGGGATGACAAGACCGTCCTCGATACTATTCTCCAGATGGAGAAGCAGCAGGGTATCACCTACGCCGCCTATCACTACATCGCTGGATACGGCAAGAACGGCGCTGCCGATCCGACCAAAGGCGGTATCTATTTCTACGTTGCTGATGTCGGCAGTGGCGCGCAGCAACAATCCGTCCCGATGGTCTTCGTGATGGACGATACGGGTCAGATCAGCCAGGTAAGCGACCAACTGTACGATTATATGTTGCAGCAGATGGGAACCAAAGGTCCGTAGGTCCGTAGGGGAGCCGTGAGGCATGTGCCTTTCGGGCGTCGAGAAAAGGAAGTGACGGTCATGGCGAACGAGCGTGAACCTGGGTACCCACCGTACTCACCGCACCAGCCCCAGCCCCAGCCCCCAGCATATGCGCCACCGACGCAGCCGCCCGCGCCGATCCCGTTGCCGGGTGCGTATACGCCCCCGGACCTGCGCGGCCTCGGCCCCAAGCCGACCTACGCGAATGAGTACATCAACGCCGAGGAGGACCTCGATCGGGCGGCGGATGAACAGATTGACAGCCTCGTCCGGTGGCTGCGCTACCGTGGCCCGAAATGGCTCTTCCGCGTCTGCATGCTGGTCTTCATTATCATTGTCTTCCGCAATCAGGCGGAATGGTCAAAGCGAGTCACCGGGTTCATTTCAGGCAACCCGATTATTGGTATCGTCCTCCAGTTGCTCTTCGCAATGACCTTCATGGCGGTGCAGTTCGGCGCATTCTTCTTCCTGATGGGGCGACCGCGCGTTACCTGGATGAAGCCGGGTGAGGGCGGCATCGGCTTCAAGGATTACAAGGGCAACCCGGAAGTGCTCGAAGGGGCGCGGCGCGTCGTCGTTTTGCTGCAAGGGGCGAAGGAATTCAAGCAGATGGGTGGCGAAGTGATTCGCGGTCTGTTGCTCGAAGGGCCTCCCGGTACCGGCAAGTCATACCTCGCACAGGCGATCTCGACGGAAGCGAAAATTCCCTTCTGCTACTGCTCCGCGCCCTCCCTGATCGGTGTTTTCATCGGCATGGGACCCTTGCAGGCCTCGATGATCTACCGCAAGGCGCGCAAGCAAGCAATGGAGTGGGGCGCTTGTATCGTCTTCTTCGATGAAATTGACGCCATCGCGCAATCCCGCATGGGTGCCGGCGGTATGGGCGGCGGTATCGGCGGCGGCGGTATGATGGGCGGTATGATGGGCGGCGGCGGCGGCGGTGTTCTTAATACGCTGCTGACGAACATGGATCCGATGCCCCGTGAATACGTCTGGTGGCGGAGCCTGCTCCGTGCCCTGCATATCATTCGCGGCAAGGCGCAGATTCCTCCCGTTCTGACTATCGGCGCGACGAATATCTCCAGTGTGCTCGATCCCGCGCTCCTGCGGCCGGGGCGCTTTGACCGCAAGATCCATGTCGACCTGCCGGACGCCGACGGCCGCCGCGAAGTGATTGACTATTATCTCGCCAAGGTGAAGCACGATCCGATGCCGATTGACCGGATGATCAGCGACACCATCGGTTACACACCGGTCGCGATCAAGTATGTCATCAACGAGGCCGTCGTCCATGCTCATTTCGATGGGCGCACCTCGATCAATTATTGGGACTTCTCCCGCGCCCGTGACACGCATGAGCATGGTCTCCGCCAGCCACGCACAACGAAGACCTTCCGCGACAACAGCATCACCGCCTATCACGAAGCGGGGCACGCATATTCGCAAGTGATCCTGCGGCCCTTCCTGCGCATCACGAAGGTGACGATTCTCCGCCACGGCGACGCCGAAGGATTCGTCGGCTTCAAAGAGGTTGATGAATCGCACACCAACTCGCGCGACGAGTTGCTGGCGAGCATTCAGGTCGCGCTCGCCGGTCGTGCCGCCGAGGAAGTCTTCTTCGGTGAACAATATATGACGATGGGTGGAGACCTCCCGGCTGCTAACAACATCGCCCGAATGATCGTCATGTTCGGATTCGATAACAGTTTCTACTTCCTCCCCAATGCACCACCCGACGGGGAGCAGAAGAAGCGCATTGAGCGAGTGCTCCAGGAGGAGTACAAGAAGGTGAAGCGGCTGCTGATGGAGCATCGCGATGTGGTTGATGCCCTCGCACAGGAGTTGCTC
>JBPCPB010000187.1:0-8383 GCA_050999735.1 Thermomicrobiales bacterium
TCGGGATTGGGACAAAATACGGCGTGCGGGTTCATAGTCTCTCCTTCTCGACAAAGAAGATTCTATCGAACTCGCATTTCCCTGTCTCATCCCCCTACTCCACCGTTCCCCATACACCTACCGCTTCTCCTCGCTTCTTTTCTTTCTTCTTTCTTCTTTGCGCCCTTTGCGCCTTTGCGGTTCATTTGGCCTCCTCTCTTTCTGGCACCGATGCTATTTCGCCGCGAGGGCGCGGACCTGCGTGACGGCATCGGTCATCGCCGCGAGATAGACGCTCATGTCGGTGCCGTAGGAGATGACGTTGAAGCCGATCGCCAGCCATTCCCGCGCCTGCTCAAGAGTGCCGGGTTGGATGCCCGCACCAAGATTGTGCCGGTTGCAGATGTCTACAACGCGCTTCAGGTTATCCAGGAACCGCTGGTCGTGGAACTGGCCGGGGATACCCATGCTCTGCGTCAAGTCGAAATGCCCGACCCAGAGGACGTCCACACCAGGTGTGGTGGTGATCGCTTCGAGATTCTCGATCCCCGCGATGCTCTCGATCTGGCAGATCACCGTCGTGTTCTCATTTGAGTACGTTAGGAACTCCGCCGGCGTCACGCCACGATAGCCGGTGAGCGCGCCGCCGAGGCCGATACCGCGCTTGCCGAGCGGAGCGAACTTGACGGCATCCACGATAGCGCGCGCCTCATCCGCCGTCGTGACATTCGGCGCCATCACGCCGAGCGCGCCCGCGTCCATCGTCCGGGCGAGCAAGTGATAGGCGATCTCCGGCACGCGGACGAAGGGGGCAATCGTCGTCGCACTGAACCAGGCGACGAGGTCCGCCACGTCCGCGCTCGAAAAAGCCGCATGCTCGGTGTCAATGATCGCGAAATCCACGTCGCAGGCGTCCATCATCCGCGCCATCCCGCGCGAGCCGCACTCCCAGAGCATCTGCCCGACCGGCACTTTGCCTGCCGCCCGCATCTGCTTGAAGCGATTCTCCTTCATCCCCATGCCTCCGCATCCTCTCTCCATTCGACACGCATATCCTACTCGAATCCGAGAAGAAAACGAATGAAACGCGGAGATAGAGGGGAAGGGCAAGAGTCACCGTAGAATCTGTATTCTCTGGATACAACGTGGTGCGGATGGTCTTTCCATATGCATAGCCCCAGGCGTTCTCAGCAGACGGCGACTCAGTGTTCGTACGCATTCGCGCCGCGAATGGCGCGTGTCTGTGTATAATCGCCGGGCGTCGTGATGACAAGGGAGACGGGGAGGGGCGAGCGGATGGCAGCAATGGACTTCGGTGTCGGCGTGCATCCAACGCCGCGCGGCGGCACGATCCCGGCGATGCTGGCGATGAACGAGCGGTTGCTCGCCGCCGCCGTGGAGCATGATCTTTCCTGCTGGGTGATAGATCATTTTCAGTTCGACACGCAGCCGATCCTCGAATGCTACGCTTTCCTCGCCTATCACGCCGGGAAGGTTCCCGGCGTGCGCTGGGGAAACCTCGTCCTCGGGCAGGGGTACCGCAACCCGGCGCTGACGGCGAAAATCGCCGCCTCGCTCCAATTCCTCACCGGGGGCCGCTATATTCTCGGTATCGGCGCGGGCTGGAAGGAAGACGAGTACCGCGCGTACGGTTATCCCTTTCCGTCCGCCCGTGAGCGGATCGGCCAACTCGAAGACGCCGTGCACATCTGCAAACTGCTTTGGACAGGCGGCCCGGCCTCGTACGATGGTCCGTATTATCAGATCACCGATGCCTATTGCGTCCCGGCCCCCGAACCACCGCCCACCATTATGATTGGCGGCGCGGGGGAACAGCGCACCCTCCGCGTTGTCGCCCAATATGCGGACTGGTGGAACGCGGACTACTACTCCCCCACCGATTACGCGCGCAAACTCGCCGTCCTCCGCGCGCATTGCCGCGCCGTCGGCCGCGACGAGTCCGCAGTCATTCCGACCTGTTACATGGGCATCAGCGTCTCGAACGATCCGGCGAAACTGATCCGCCACCCACCCGTGCTGTCCCGCCCGGATATGTACGTCATCAGCGGCAACCCGGATGAGGCGGCCGCGCAGATCGAGGAATTCGCGGCCATCGGTGTCCGGCACATGCAACTCAATTTCCTCGACTATCCGCACACCGACGGCCTTGACCTCTTCCTCTCTGATGTCCTCCCCCGCTTCACCCGCGCGGGGACATAGGCTGATGTGAACCACCAAGACACCAAGGACACAAAGAACACGAAGGGAAGCGATTGTTAGGATGCGTGAGATAGACGGTGATTTAGACAAGATGGCGCACGCGGTGATCGGTGCGGCGATTGATGTCCATCGCGCGCTTGGTCCGGGCTTCCTCGAAGCTATGTACGAGGAGGCATTGTGTATCGAATTAGAATCGCGCGGCATTCCATTCGCCCGTCAAGTTAGTGTCATGGCGACGTATCGCGGGAGATCTATCGGCAATGGCAAACTCGACTTACTTGTCGGGGATCGTCTCGTTGTCGAACTCAAGGCCGTTGATGCACTCGCACCCGTGCATGTCGCACAGGCGCTGGCATACCTCCGCATGACAAACAAACGTCTCGCGCTCCTGATTAACTTCAACGTGCGTTTATTGCGCGATGGCATCCAGCGAATCGCCCTTTAAAACCCTTGGCGTTCTTGGTGTTCATGGTGTCTTGGTGGTTTTTCTTTCAAAGGAGCGACGACGATGTGTGCATTGCGGACGAGAGAGCGGACGGCGGAACTGGTCGGGCGGGCGGCGAAGGTGCTGCCGGGGGCGAGTCTTGGGTCGTTTCAGTTGCCACTGGACCGAACGGTGGTGATCGCGGAGGGGCGCGGGCCGCGCCTCTGGGATGTGGACGGCAACGAGTACATAGACTACGTGCTCGGCTCCGGCCCGATGCTGCTCGGACACGCGCATCCGGCGGTCGTCGAAGCGGTGCAGCGGCAGGCAGCGAAGGGGTCCACCTTTTACTGCCTCAATGAACCGATCATCGCGCTCTCCGAGGCGATTGTGGATGCCGTGCCGTGCGCGGAGGCGATCAAGTTCATCTCGACCGGCACGGAGGCGACCTTCCACGCCCTGCGGCTCGCCCGCGCCTTCACCGGCAAGCAGCACGTCCTCAAGTTCGAGGGCGGCTTCCACGGCGTCCACGATTACGCGCTCGTCAGCGCCTTCGGTATGGACACGACCGGCGAGCGGCGGCGCGTCGTTGATTCCGCCGGTATTCCGCAAGCGGCGTCCGGGACGGTGATCGTCGCGCCGTATAACGACGCCGAGACCGTGCGGGAGATTATCGCGGCGCACGCGGAGACGCTCGCCGCTGTCATCATGGAGCCGATGCAGCGCGCGATCACGCCCATACCCGGCTTCCTCGAAGCGGTGCGCGAGGCGACGGCGGAGCATGGCGTCCTGCTCATTTTCGATGAGGTGGTGACGGGCTTTCGCCTCGCGTACGGCGGCGCGCAGGAATACTTCGGCGTCGTGCCGGACCTTGCGACGTATGCGAAGGCGATTGGGGGCGGCTACCCGCTCGCGGCGGTCTGCGGGCGGCGCGACATCCTCTCGCTCACCGACCCGCAGCAGCGCGGCACGGGGCCATACGCCGTCCTCGGCGGGACGTTGAGCGGTAATCCCGTCGCAGCGGCTGCGGGACTTGCCACGCTTGCCGAACTGAAAAAACCCGGCGTACATGAGCGGCTGTTCGCGACCGGCAACCGGCTCCGCGCAGGTATCGTGGCACTCGGTCGCGATCTCGGCATCCCGCTGCAGGCGCCGGGCGTCGGTCCCGTCTTCCAGGTCTTCTTCACCGACCGCCCGATCACGAATCACGCGGATACCCTTGCGGCGGACGCCTCCCGCGCCTCCCGCTTCGCGATGGCCCTCCTTGCGCGCGGCATCTTCCACGCGCCCAACACGAAGTTCTACCTTTCCACATCCCATACCGACGCCGACATTGACCAGACGCTTGTCGCCATTGAGGAGGCGCTTCGGGCTGTGGCGAATAGTGCATAGCAAATCGCTCATCGCGACGCCGGGCGGTTCACGAACCGCCCTTACCCACAATCTCTTGCCGAGACTATTGTTCAGTTCATGGCGAAAGGCGTTCGATGCGCCAGGTATCGTCTGGATGGCGCGCGTAGCGGAGGCGGTCGTGCAGGCGGCTGGGGCGGCCCTGCCAAAACTCAATCGCGTTCGCGATCACGCGATAGCCGCCCCAGAACGGCGGCAGCGGGATGTTGCCCTCCCCGAATTGCGCCGTCAATTCCGCCAGTCGTGCTTCCAGTGGCGCGCGCCCAGCGAGCACGCTGCTCTGCCGCGAGGTCCACGCGCCGAGGCGGCTCCCGCGCGGTCGGGATTGGAAATAGGCGTCCGATTCCTCGCGCGAGACCTTCTCCACCGCGCCAGTGATCCGTACTTGCCGGTGCAGTTCCACCCAGTGGAAAACGAGCGCGGCGACCGGGTTTTCCGCCAGTTCCTGCCCCTTCCGGCCCTCGTAGTTCGTGTAAAAGACGAAGCCGCGCGCGTCGAACCCCTTGAGCAGCACGATCCGCGCGGCGGGCATGCCCGCCCGCGTCGCCGTCGCGACGGTCATCGCGTTCGGTTCCGGGACATGCGCGGCGAGCGCCTGCTCGAACCAGCGCGTGAACTGCGTCACGGGGTCGGTGTCAACGTCACCTTCGTCGAGGCGCATCCCGGCATACTCCTGCCGGAGCGCGGCGACCGCGTGACCAATGTCGGTGGCATCACTCATCATTCGTTCCTGTTTCCTTCCCCAGACTATCGGCGGTACGCTCTATGCATTGTATCGCATTCCCCGTAGACGGACGCGCGCGATACGATATGCTTCCGCGTGACGCGAATCGTTGGACGCACAAAAGGAGTAGACGATGTACGTGGTGATGAATCGGCTGACCGTCGCGCCCGAGCAGGCGGGCCATCTGGAAGAGGGGTTCTCGCAGAGCGCGGGTCGAATGCGCGCGGTGCCCGGTTGCCGCGATTTCACCCTGCTCAAAGAAGAGGGCGTTGCGGGGGATACGGTCTACGTCGCGCTCACGCAGTGGGAAGACGAAGCGGCCTTCACGGCATGGACGGAAAGCGAATCGTTCCGTCGCGCCCACGCAAACTCCGGGCAGTCAGGCGCGATGGGTGAAGTCCATCGGTACAACGCCGTCTTCTAGAGCGGTTTTCGGAAGCATTGATACGTCAACCGCTTGATGCCGTGTCCGGATCGCGCCGCGCGAGGAGATAGAGGGCGACGACGATCAGGAGGATGACGAGCGCGTTGATGCCGAGATCTATCATCCGGCGGGTAAAATCCTCGCGCGGGAGTTGCTGCCGCGTCTCGCCGCTGATACTCATCTCCGCGCCGATGGCAAGGATGCGCCGCGTCGCGGAAATTGCGCCGATAAAGAGGAAGGGCCGCAGCGACGCGCCGCCCTCCTCGATGTACGAGAGGACGGTGCGCAGCACTTCCATGATAATCATGACGAGCAGCAGATCATTGACGAGCGTGATGACCGCCTGTGGAAAACCGCCTTCCGCATGTCCGTTCAGGCTCTGGAAAAACGTCACGACGGTATAGCCAAGCATCACCAGCGCGCCGATGAGAAAGACGACCCCCACAAGGATGTACACAAAGGTGTCCGCCCCGTTCAGCCACGGCGTGACAGCATGCCGCAACCGCGTGGCCTGCGGGCTTTCTCCCTCATGTGCCGATGGCCCCTCGGCACCCGCCGTTTCATGCTCGGTCGTCAGCACACGTTCGTCTTGCACGCGGGCGCTCCTCCACTCATCGAATACCCTTTCGATCACGAACACGCATCAGTATAGTGGCAAATCTCCTCAGCCGCCAACGGATCGAGGCCAAGAAACCGTGGATGAACCGCAGAGACACAGAGAGGAAGAGAGGACGAACACAGAGGACACGGAGACCACAGAGAGACCAAATTTAGTTTTCTTTTCTCTGCGTCCTCTGTGTCCTCTGTGTCCTCTGTGCTTGTCTCTCTCTGCGGTTCAATCGGTTTCATCTCAACCGGTCGCGAACGGCCAGATCGTCATTGCGGTGCGGCCGAGGATCCATTGCTTGTCGTCCTCAAGGAGGAAAGGAAGGTGCTGCGTGATGATTGCCAGTTCCTTATCGAGGGGAAGCGCGCGGTATGTGCCGGGGTAGCCGGTACCCCAGAGGAGCCGCGATGCACCGAACACCTCGTAGAGCATCTTCACCCAGGGGAAGACATCACGGTACGGATACTCCTTCGTGCGCGAGGCGAGCGAGAGCGCGGAAACCTTGACGTAGGTATTCGGCAGATTCGCGAGCGAGAGGATGTTCGCGAACTGCGCGTAGGGCGGCGGCTCAGTGATGTCCGGCTTGCCGAGATGGTCAACGATCACTTTGACGCCGGGATAGCGATGGGCAATTTCGAGTAGTCGCCACGCCTGCGGCGGATGCATCTGCACATTGACTACCGCACCGAGTTCCTGCGCCGTCTCCCAGAGGGCGTGGTTGCGTGATGCGCTCACCCATGCCGGATCACGGTCACGCACCATGTTCAGCCGGAACCCCGCCATCCCCGCTGCCATCCACGCGCGCAGATCGGCGGCATTCGTTCGACTACCTGGATCAATCAAACCGTGCGCCGCGAACAGATGCGGGTGCGCCGCCGCGCTCTCCACAACATAGCGGTTGCTCCACCCGGACGTGCTCGGCTGCACGAGGACGGTATGCGTGATGCCCGCCGCCGCATTGTCAGCCAGCAGATCCTCGATCGGCGCATCCGTGGTCGGTAGCGGGACATCCGCAAGTGTCTGTTCGAGCGTGTGACGCGGTGGATCAATCTTCCAGACGTGCATGTGCGTGTCCACAATCAGGCCAGTAGCGTTCACCATCGTATCTACCCTTCTCGCATCAGCGATCCATCGCCATTATCGAAAGAGGAACACTGGCATGCAACCTGCATTCTCCGCCACGGCATGGCGAAGCGGTAACGAATATCCGTGGCTGACGCGCTGCACCGTGCAGCGGTTGTCGGAAAGAGCCTGCCGTCAGTATCGCGAGAGGAATACGGACAGATGCAAAGACCTTTCCAGCCGACAACGGCTATCGTGATCCCGACGGGGCGCGGTGGCTTTTGCTGCATCCTCCCCTGTGCCCTAATTGTCACCCTCGCCATGATAAGCGCGAGTGGGACGCTCCTCCTCGTGCGGCACATTGTGCGCCAACGACGCGCCCGAACATCCGAAAAAACGATACAGGAACGGGCACAATCGTGACGGTGGCCGGTCAGAACGACTGGACGGAGCAGATTGCCGCCGCACGAGCCACCCTGCACGCGGCTTTCTCCTGTCCGACACCACGCCGGGCTTCCTGGGCGCAGCTGCGGACGAAATGACAGAGGTGTCATCCGCGTAGCGTCCAGAGCATACATACATGTCAGACTCTCCGTGCATCATCATGCATGAAAGAGAAACGACATGGTATGCAATAAAGGAGAGAGCAATGATCTGGACGACGCAGGAAAACAACGGATGAGCGGGCAGATTTTGCTCGTTGATGATGACGCGCTCATCGGCAAGTTGCTGACATTCCTCCTTGGCAACGCGGGGTACACGATCACCGCGCTTGCGGACCCACGCCGCGCGTGTGCGTTCGTGCATAACAATCCCATTGACCTCGTCCTGCTCGACATCACGCTGCCGCATCTGGATGGCTACGCGGTGGCGGAGGAGTTGCGCCGCGAGCACCCGGATATCCCGATCATCTTCCTCAGCGCCCGCGCGCGGGTGAGCGACACGGTGGCAGGGTTCAATCACGGCGCGGACGATTATGTCGCCAAGCCGTTCGAGCCAACCGAACTGCTGGCGCGCATCCAGGCGGTCCTCCGCCGCTATCGCCGCGCGGGGCAGCATATCTCTGGCTCCGTTATCACGGTAGGCGACACCGCGCTCGATCTCAGCGAACTGCAATTCTCCATGCCGGGCCACCCGCCCGTCCCCCTCACCCCGACCGAGATGAAAATCCTCGCATGTCTGATGCGCAACGCGAACGCTGTCATCACGCGGGAGGCGCTGATCGAGCGAACATGGGGCTTCGAGTGCGACGACTTCGGCAACCGAGTGGATGTTTATATCCGCCGCGTGCGCGCCAAGATCGAAGCGGACCCCGGCGATCCCGCGTTCATCCATACCGTCCGTGGTACTGGCTACATGTTCCGCGCGGCGAAGCGGTCGGCAGTGGCCTGAGCAGCCTATACGGCCTAGCGGTAGTTTGTTGACAAGAGGATGAGCGGGTGCGAGGGTAGCGGGCAGGAGGTGTCTCATGACCACCCGCTTGCCCGTTCTCCCCGCACCCGGTCCCCTCGAAGCCTTCGCGCGGCACTTCGA
>JBPCPB010000290.1:0-8234 GCA_050999735.1 Thermomicrobiales bacterium
GAGATCACCGACGCCCATCCGGCGCGCTGGGCACGCTCGACGGCCTCGAAGGTCTCGGTCAGTGTGCCGATCTGGTTCAGTTTGATGAGGATCGCGTTGCCCGCATTCTCGCGGATGCCGCGTTCCAAAAATTGGGTGTTCGTGACGAAGAGGTCGTCCCCGACGAGTTGAATGCGGTCGCCCAGTTGCTCGGTCAGCGTCTGCCAGTTCGTCCAATCGTCCTCGGCCAAACCATCCTCGATCGAGATGATCGGGTACTGTGCGACGAGATTCTCATAGTAGGCAATCAACTCTGTTGGCGTGAAGGTGCGCCCCTCGCCTTTGAGATTGTAGATGCCATCCTCGTAGAATTCGGACGACGCGGGGTCGAGTGCGATACAAATATCCTCGCCCGCCTCGTAGCCTGCCTTCTCAATGGCCTGGAGGATCAGTTCAATCGCTTCCTGATTCGAGCCGAGCGACGGCGCGTAGCCGCCTTCATCGCCGACTTGCGTCGGATAGCCCTTGTCGTGCAACACGCCTTGCAGGGCATGGAAGGTTTCGGCGCCCCAGCGAAGCGCCTCGTGGAAGGAGGGCGCGCCGACGGGCATCACCATGAATTCCTGCATGTCCACGCTGCTGCCGACGGCGTGTTTGCCGCCATTGAGGATGTTCATCATCGGCACGGGGAGCGTCCGCGCGCTTGGGCCACCGAGGTAGCGGTAGAGAGGAATATCGAGCGCTTGCGCGGCGGCGCGGGCGACGGCGAGCGAGACGCCAAGAATCGCATTCGCGCCGAGGCGGCTCTTGTTCTTCGTGCCATCGAGGGCGATCATCAGCCGGTCAATCTCGATCTGATTCAGGGCATCGAGGCCGACAATCTCTTCCGCGATCACGTCGTTGACGTTCGCGACCGCTTTCTGCACGCCCTTGCCGCCATAGCGGCGCGGGTCCTTGTCACGCAGTTCAACCGCCTCATGCTGCCCCGTTGAGGCGCCCGACGGCACCGCCGCCGTTCCCTTGATCCCGTCGCTGAGATAGACATCCACTTCCACTGTCGGATTGCCGCGCGAGTCGAGAATTTCCCGCGCAAACACATCCTCGACCACCGTCATCAGCATCGTCGCCCCCTCCTACACTCTCATCATCCGTCATGTGCCCGATAGCGTACCACAGGCTTGGAGAAAGAGACGTAACACAGAGATCGCAGAGGACACAGAGCACACAGAGGGGACAAAGATAAAAAGAAAACTCTTGTATCTCTCTGCGTTCTCCGTGTCTTCTGTGTCCTCTGTGTCCTCTGTGCTACGCGGTCACCGGCATTCGGGGAGGAGCGGTTTTTGGATGTAGAGTGGCGAGCATTGTGGTTTGTAGAGGCCAAGTTGTCCGAGCAGGAGTTGGCGACCGAGTTGACCGAGTTCGATGGCGTTTGGTGTGCCGTTGAACTCAGGGTGGAACTCGAAGCGCGCCCGCTCGAACCACTGCACGGTGTAGGCGACGCCATCGGTCGGGCTCGGTTCGATCGTCTCCTCAGAGATCGGGTAGCCGAAGACGAACGCGCCGCCATTCTGATCGAAGAACGTCTTGAACTGCCCGCCGATGGAGTGCTGGGTCTGGACGTAGTAGGAGCGATCCGCACCGGCCGGGACGACTGGCTGCGGTGGGAAGGCCGGGTCGGTGCGGCCCGCCGTGATGATTCGGCCGACGTTCGTCAGTTGGACGACTTGCGGCGTCCCGGCGGCCTCGGAATGGTACTCGAAGCGCGACCGCTCGAAGTATTGCACGGTCAGTTGGCTCGCGGGATCAACAACTTCGTTCGTCAGCGGGAAGCCGAAGATCGTCGCGCCGCCATTCGTGTCCCAGAAGGTCAGGAAGGCGTAGCCGACGACATACCCCGTCTGCGGGAAGTAGTGCAAATCCTGGCGGACGACAATCGCTGGCGCGGGGTCAGAGAAAGTCACCGTCCGCGCCGTCAGGCCGCCTGCGTGCGACCAGACGACGGTGGCGCCGCTCACGACCGGGGCGACATTCGCATCCTGTCCCGTGGCGATCTGGTAGCCGAGGTGCCGCGCGAGGTCGTAGCCATAGATTGCCGTCGTACCACTTGCATCTGGTGTGGTAGACCAGGCGACGGTCGCGCCATCGAAGCCAATGCCGCTCACATGTTGCCCCGGCCCGAGATTCGCGGGGATCGCCTCAATCGCGTTCGTGGCGAAATCGAGGACGGCGATGCGCGTATCCTGCGCGAACACGAGGCGGTTCTGCGCGAAGCCGAATATCGCTGGCCCGCTGAAGGAATCATTGATCGGCAGCCGCTGCGATGCATCGAGGTCAAAAATGACCATCCGGCTCGGACGTGTGGGATCGGCGGTGAAGTCCGGGAAGGCGACGCGGCGGCCGGAGACGCGCGGGAGGCCGAGCGCTTCCTGTGGCAGGCGGTTCGTGGGGATGCGTCCGGCCTCGACCGTCGCGCCCGTCGCACGATCCCATACCTTGACCGCGACACCACCGCTGTCCTGGGCCAGCCACGCGACCACCCCGGCATCGCTGACGGCTGGCCCAGCGACCTTCGCGTCGCCGACTGGCACGGAGAACTGCGCGCCCGTGGAGACGTCAACGCCATTGACCGCACTCGCGCCTTGCTTCCAGACGACGAGCGACCCCGCGACATCCGGCTCAGTCGTGCCGTTGCCGGGGATCGGTAACGGCTGACCGGTGCTGAGGTCCACGCCGAAAGCGCCGGTCGTGTCCTGCCAGACGACGCGGGACCCGCTGATACGTGGGTTCGTCAGCGTTCCCGGCCCAATCGGCAGGGGCAGGCTCCCGATTGCCGGGCCGTCCGCGTGGACCGTTGTCGCGAGTGGTAGCAGCAGAGCAGTCAGAAGCAGGATCACGCCCCACCGGCGTCCCGCGTTTCCCCATCGTCGCATCATTCCCCCCTCACCATTGGTTTCGTCCGCAGGAAGTGTACGTGCGAATCCGCCGGGAGCGCAATGGGGTGTAAAAAAAGTCGGCAGTCGGCAGTCAGCAGCGGGCAACCAGCCCAGGATCGAAATAACGCGTCCATTTCCGCCGACTGCCGACCGCCGACTGTATGCTTTCTCCTGCTACAATCAACCCAGGAGGTGCAATGATGAAGCGATTCGAGAACAAGGTCGTGCTGGTGACGGGCGCGGGGTCGGAGCGGGGCATCGGGCGGGCGGTGGCGCTGGCGTTTGCCAATGAGGGCGCGAGCGTCGTGATTACCGACGTCGTGGCGGCGGGAGTTGAGCGCGTGGTGCGCGAGTTGAACGAGCATACGAAAGCAATTGGCGAAGTCGCGGACGTGCGGAGCAAGACGGAGATGGCGCGCGTTGTGGCGCGGGCAGTGGAGCAATTCGGCGGGCTTGATATCCTCATCAACAACGCGGGTCTGACGCGGCCAACGAAGTTTCTCGACATCAGCGAGGAGGAGTACGACCTCGTTGTGGATGTCAATCTCAAGGGTATGTTCATGACGACGCAGGCGGCGACGCCGGCGATGCTGAAGCGGGGCAAAGGCGCGATCGTCTCGCTCTCATCGGTTTCCGGGCAGCGGGGCGGCGGTGTCTTCGGCACTTCGGCCTATAGCGCGGCGAAGGCAGGCATCGCGGGCCTGACGCGCGCCCTCGCCCGCGAACTCTCACCACAAGGCATCCGCGTCAACTGCGTCGCGCCCTCACTGATTGATACGGACATCTTCGGTGGCCAGGTTACTGAGGAGCGGAAGAAAGAGCTGGGCGAATCAACGCTCGTTGGCCGCGTCGGTCGCGTCGCGGATGTCGTCAATGGCATCCTCTTTCTCGCCGATGATGCCAGCGAATATCTCACCGGCGTTACTCTCGACATCAACGGCGGCTCGCATTTGCATTAGCACCGATCCGGCACTTGACGTAATGCGGCATGGCGGCTACTGTACGTACATATTCGGTGCAGGGCTGACATGTCGGTAGGTGCGATGCGTCAAACGGTGAGAGAGCGAATGGCGCGCGTGATCGCGCGGTTGCAGCGGTCGGTGATTATCATCGGCCTCGTATGCGCGATCGTCTATGCGTCCATCGGGTTTGTGCATCAGGAACGAGCCGTGCGCGGGCTGAAGAGCGACGTCGCGCAGCGCCAGCAGGACCTCAACGATGCGCGGCAGGAGCAGCAAACGCTCACTGCCGAGATCACGGCGCTGAATGATCCTGCCCATTACTCGCAGTACGCGACGCTTGTCGCGCGCCACACCCTGATGCTCGCACGGTCGGATGAGACGCTCTTCATTGTCACATGGCAGGGAAATGGTAATCCGCAGGCCGCGCACGCGCCGCCTTCGACAGACTGGAAGGCCTTGCTCCGTGCCGCCAATATCCCCAATCCCTGACGACCTGCCGACGTTCCCGATTCCGTGGCCCCACAACGTCCGCTACGCGGATGTGGCGATGCCTTGTGGGTGCGGCAGGCGCATCGTCCGGCCCGGCGAAATCTATGTGGAGATTGGCAATTACCACCGTGTCAATTGCTGGGGGTGCCTCGTCTACTATGGCTGGGCCACACTCGATGATGTGCCTGCCGCCATCCGCTCCGAAGTCATCGCCGCCCAGGAGCGGGGAAGGAACGGTTAAACCGCCAAGACGCCAAGAACGCCAAGCAGAGAGAAGAAAGATGATCTTCTCTCGTTTCCCTCTTTCCCCTTGGCGTCTTGGCGGTTCGATCCACGCGTTACATCGTGTCGAGGCTGTCGCGGAGGACATCGAGGTGTTCGAGGGCGAGACCGGTACCAACCGCGACGCAGGAGAGCGGATCCTCCGCGACGTAGCAGGGGACGCCGGTCACTTCGGTCAGCAGTTCGTTGAGGTTCCGGAGGAGCGCGCCGCCACCTGTCAGGATCATGCCCTTGTCTATAATGTCCGATGAGAGTTCGGGTGGCGTCTCTTCGAGGACGCCGCGCACCGCGCCGATGATCGCTTCAAGCGGCTCGGTCATTGCCTCGGTCACTTCGTTCGCGTGGATCTGGATTGTGCGCGGCAAACCGGCGACCTGATCCCGCCCGCGGACATCCATGACGACATCCTCATCGAGCGGCATCGCGCTGCCCATGAGGATTTTAATCTCTTCCGCCGTCCGTTCGCCGATCGCGAGGTTGTATTTCCGCTTGATGTAGTTGGCAATCGCGTCATCGAACTTGTTGCCGCCGACGCGGATCGAACGGGCCACGACGATTCCATTGAGCGAGATGACCGCGACTTCCGTCGTGCCGCCGCCGATGTCAATCACCATGTTGCCAGACGGATCGGCGACCGGGATGCGCGCGCCAATCGCGGCGGCAAGCGGCTCCTGAATGAGGTAGGCCCGGCGCGCGCCCGCCTGCAACGCCGCGTCGCGCACCGCGCGCGTCTCCACACCCGTCACGCCAGCCGGGATGCAAATCATCACCTCCGGCTTGACGAGCGAGAAGCGCCCGCACGACTTCGTGATGAAATACTTCAGCATCTCCTGCGTGACGACGTAGTCCGCGATCACGCCGTCGCGCATCGGTCGGACGACTTCGATGGTTTCCGGGTGTCTGCCGATCATTTCGCGCGCTTCAAGCCCGACGGCCTTCACGCGCCCGTCCCGCGTGCCAATCGCGACGACCGACGGCTCATTGATAACGATGCCCCGCCCCCGCATATAGACCAGGACATTTGCCGTGCCCAGATCAATGCCAATTTGTTTTGGCAAATAGGATACCCCTTCGCTCTCCGTCGCCCGCACGCCCGCGACCATGCTCGTGAGCCGTCCGTCAGTATACTAGACATAACCATTTCAGCATCGCTTTTACAGACCGATATTCGCCACGAGTCCCTGATACGTCCCACTGTCCGGGAATCCCGCCAAGGCCAGATCGCGAAACCGATCATCGAAGCCATATGCATTGAGTTGTGTAATCGGAACCATTCGGACACTCTTGATCGGATACGCTTCCGGCTCAGGCTCTCTGCCGGCTTGCAGATCACCGGATACACGGTGAACGGCGAAGGTGACGTGTACGATATGGCGACCGTCCTCGATGCGTTCGCAGACGTAGAGCAGGCGGTCAAGCGCAACTGTTAGACTGGTTTCCTCGCGCATTTCACGGATCAAGCACGCTTCGAGCGTTTCGCTATATTCGAGCGCACCACCAGGGAGCGACCATCGGCGTGTGAAGGATGCGGTGATCTGTTGCTCGACCAGAAGGATCGCCCCATCTTCGATCAGGACGGCGGTCACGCGAACTTTGATCGGCGGTTCCACGCGCATCAGTCTCCCGGCGCTATGCGGCTAGCCGCGATCGTCACGCACCCGGCCCGATGAACGGTGGCGTTGCCCGATGCGAATCCGCACGATCGCCCGCCGTAGCGCCGCTTCCGCCCGCGCGGCGTCTACCGTATCTCTGCTCCCGGCGAGCCGTTCCTCGGCGCGGCGGCGCGCTTCTTCCGCCCGCGCGACATCAATTTCCTCGGAGCGCTCCGCCGCGTCAGCGAGGACGAGCACCTTGTCCGGCGCCACCTCCATGAAACCGCCCGTCACGACCATGCTCGTGACGTCTCCGCCGCGCTTGACGCGCAACTCGCCCGGTTGCAGCGTCGTGATGAGCGGGACGTGCTCCGGCAAGATACCGAGCACACCGTCCGTACCGGGCGCGACGACCATATCCACGCCCTCCTCCTGGAGGACAACGCGTTCGGCGGTGACAAGTTCAAAGTTCAGTGTCGGCATGATCTACCTCTCCCCCAGCCCCTCCCCGCGAGGGAGGGGGAATTCTTCGCGGACATTCGGATGTTCCCCAAACGCCTCAATCACTCAGAGGCTCGCTCCCCCTTCCTCGCGGGAAGGGGGCCGGGGGGTTAGGTCTTACTGGTTCTCCATTTCCTTCGCCTTCTCGACGGCCATCTCAATCGTGCCGACGTAGTAGAAGGCTTGCTCCGGTAGCGCATCGTGCTTGCCGTCGAGGATTTCGCGGAAACCGCGCACGGTATCCTCGCGGCGGACGTATTGTCCGGGAAGACCGGTGAAGGTTTCCGCAACGAACATCGGCTGTGTGAGGAAACGCTGCATCTTGCGCGCGCGGGCGACAGTCAGTTTGTCATCTTCGGACAGTTCCTCGATGCCGAGAATGGCGATGATGTCCTGCAAATCCTTGTATCGCTGGAGGACTTGCTGCACCTCGCGCGCCGTGTTGTAGTGCTCCTCGCCAACGACGTTCGGGTCGAGGATGCGCGAGAAGGACGCGAGCGGATCAACCGCCGGATACAGACCTTGCTCAGTCAGGGAACGTTCCAGGTTGATCGAGCCGTCGAGATGGGCGAAGGTCGTCGCCGGGGCCGGATCGGTGTAGTCGTCCGCCGGGACGTAAATCGCCTGCACGGAAGTGATCGAGCCTTTGGCGGTGCTGGTGATGCGCTCCTGCAACTGCCCCATCTCGGAGGCGAGTGTCGGCTGATAGCCCACGGCGCTCGGCATGCGGCCGAGGAGCGCGGAAACTTCCGACCCCGCCTGCACGAAGCGGAAAATATTGTCAATGAAGAGGAGCACGTCGCGCCCCTCGACATCGCGGAAGTACTCAGCCATCGTCACGCCCGTCAGGCCGATACGCAGGCGCGCGCCGGGCGGCTCGTTCATTTGGCCGAAGACCATCACCGTCTTGTCAATGACGCCCGATTCCGTCATCTCGTGATAGAGATCGTTCCCCTCGCGGGAGCGCTCGCCCACACCGGCGAAGACGGAGTAGCCGCCATGCTCCGCCGCGATATTGCGGATCAGTTCCTGCAAAATAACCGTCTTGCCCGTGCCCGCGCCACCAAAGAGGCCCATCTTGCCGCCGCGCGTGAACGGGGCGATCAGGTCAATGACTTTGATGCCGGACTCGAAGACCTCAACCGAAGTCAGTTGCTCCTCGAAGGAGGGAGCGGGGCGGTGGATAGAGAAGTGCTGCTCCGTTGTCACCGGGCCTTTGTTGTCAATCGGATTGCCGGTCACATCGAAGATGCGGCCGAGCGTCTCCGGGCCGACGGGAATGGTGATCGGCGATCCCGTGTCCCACGCGTCCTGGCCGCGCCGCAGGCCATCGGTTGTGGACATCGCAACGGCGCGCACGGTGTCGTTGCCGAGGTGCTGCTGCGTTTCCAGAGTCAGTGTCGAGCCATCCGGCATCACCGTCTGGACGGCGTTGTAAATCTCCGGCAGTTGGTCCGGCGGGAATTCGACATCCACGACGACGCCACGAATCTGCG
>JBPCPB010000342.1:0-2816 GCA_050999735.1 Thermomicrobiales bacterium
ACTGTACGGTGTCGCCATCGTCGCGCCGCTGATCTCGCGCTACGACCCGAACGTTTTGCAACCGGGCGCGAGATCGAAGCCGCCGTCCGCCGAGCACTGGCTGGGGACGGATCGGAACACACGCGATGTTTATGCCCGCCTGATTGTCGGCGCGCGGGTTTCCTTGAGCGTCGGCTTCACTGCCGTGCTGATTATCATGAGCGTCGGCACGGCGCTCGGCGCGATTGCCGGCTTCTTCGGCGGCTGGGTGGACGGCGTGATTATGCGTTTCACGGACATCCTCTTATCCATCCCACAGATTTTGCTGCTCATCTCCGCCGCCGCGCTCTTCACGGCGAGTCTGAAGACGACGATCATCGTTATCGGCCTCACGTCGTGGCCGGGCGCGGCGCGGCTCGTGCGCGGGCAATTCCTCTCGCTGCGGAATCAGGAGTTCGTCACGGCGGCGCGGGCCATCGGCGCGACCCCGGCGCAGATTATTCGGCGGCATCTCTTCCCGAACACGCTCGCCGTGATTATCGTCGAGGCGACGCTCTGGCTCTCCTACGCGATTCTGCTGGAAGCGGCGCTCTCGTACCTCGGCCTCGGCGTGCAGATTCCGACGCCCTCATGGGGCAACATGCTGCAACAGGGGCAGACCGAACTGCTGAACGGCGCGTGGTGGCTGACGCTCTTCCCCGGCCTGGCGATCTTCATCACCGTCCTCGCCTTCAACCTGATGGGCGACGGCCTCCGGGATGCCCTCGATCCCCGGCTGCGACGGCGGTAAAATCCGCGATTCCCTTGTCGTATTGGTCTAGGCGTCGTGCCATTCGCGTGGGTCTATCTCCGCCTCGGTGACGATGCGTTTGTGCAGATCAAGGCTGATCTCTTGGTGGTGCTCATTAGGGATTTTCAGGCGTTGCGCACCGCGTACCATGTGATCGTGCTTGCTGCCCTTGTATGGACCATGAAAGCCGGATTTTTTAAGGGCGGCGATCAAGTCACGCCGTTTAATCGGGCCGTTCGACGGCATCAGTCGGCAGCCGAGAGAGAATAAGTGAGCGTGAGACCGTCAATCGCCGGGATGTCGTGATGCAGAGCGATACCGAGCACCAGCCAGTCTTCGAGTGACGATTGCAATTCATCCTGGCATACCACTAAGGTCTTGCCGGTGGCCCAGACGCCGTGCAGTTCCGGGATATGACCGTAGTATGGTTCGGGATCGTTGATAATCTCGTAAGTGGCGTGGCGCATCGCGGCGGCGACATAGTTACTGAACATGATCGTCCTCCTTTGTATGGATAGTATACGCGAATGGCGTTTGACTGATCCCTCGCTACTCGTTACTTCGAAAGATCGCTACCGCGTCATTCAGCGTCCGCACCAGTTTGCCGCCGCTCGCCTCGATCCAATATTGGACTTGCAGGTTGACGACGCTGCCCGCGTTGTCGCCGATCAGGCGGGTGTCGGTACGGAGGCCGTGGACGCGTTTGCCGAGGGCAAAGGCGAAACCCATCTCGCTCGCCGTGCCGGAGTCCACATCCACACCATCGAGCACGGCGAGTACCGCGTCGGCCGCCCGGATGGATTCCTCATTTTTTCGTGCGACCTCGGTATTCACCCGACCGAGCGCCGCGACGCGTTCCGCATACTCAACGATTGCGTTCGCGCGCTGAAAGGCCGCGCCGAAGTCACTCTTCCACGGGTTAATGACGGTGATACCCGTCCCGGCGAGCGCCCGTTCCAGTTCCTCCATGTACGGCTTTGTGGACGCCGCGAAGCCAAGCGGTGACGCGAGATAGACCTTCATCTGCCCTCCTGACGCGTAATTTCGCGGTTCCGTTCCGCTACGTGTTGCGCCACTCAGGATGCCGTTTTTCGAGGAAGGCGCACATGCCCTCCTGGGCGTCGGCGAAGGTGGCGTTGAAGGCCATCACTTCCATCGCGTAGTCGTATGCCTGGTGCTGCGGCATCTCCAACTGGCGGTAGAACGCCTGCTTGCCGATGCCGACGACCAGTTGGCTACTGGCGGCGATCTTCGCGGCGAGGGTGTGCGTCGCGCTTTCCAGGTCGGCGGCGGGCACGACCGTATTCACCAACCCGGCGGCCAGCGCTTCATGCGCGGGGATAAGATCGCCCGTCAGAAGCATCTCCATCGCTTTCTTCCGACTGACCGCGCGGCTCAGGGCGACCATCGGCGTCGAACAAAAGAGGCCGATCTTGACACCCGGCGTCGCAAAACGCGCCTCTTCGGCGGCGATGGCGAGGTCACACGTCGCCACCAATTGGCAGCCGGCAGCGGTAGCGATCCCCTGTACCTGCGCGATCACCGGCTGTGGGATGGACTGAATCGTCTCCATCAATCTGCAGCAAACGGCGAAAATATGCCGGTACGCGCCCGGTTCCTGCCCCACCATTTCGCTGAGATCGTGCCCGGCGCAGAAAGCGGGGCCGTTGCCGCGCAGGATGACAACCGCAGCCGTCGTGTCCTGCCCGACCGCCGTGAAGCACGCAAGCAACTCTTCCATGTGCGCGAGGGAGAGCGCGTTCCGCCGTTCCGGCCGGTTCATCGTGATCGTAACGACGGGACCATCCGCCGCGACGATAATGTGCTGATACGTCTCCATTGCGGTCGCTGTCATGCCCTCTGCCCTTTCCGTTGCGCGACGTTCCTGATTCGATCATCATAGGGCGCAACCCGTGGGGGAACAAGGCCCCGCATTGCCTCATCAGAAATCTTACTATCGGGAAGTCGTTGCCTCATGAAAGAATCTTACCCATGCCCGTTCGCTCGGCGCAGGGGAGGAAGACGAGGCAATGATGAGTATGACGAG
>JBPCPB010000345.1:0-8388 GCA_050999735.1 Thermomicrobiales bacterium
TGGGTTGGAAGTGGCGCGGCGCATGCGCGAGGCGGGCGAGCGCGCCCCTGTGCTGATGCTCACCGCGCGGGATGGCGTCGCGGACCGCGTGCGCGGCCTCGATGCCGGCGCGGACGATTACCTCGCCAAGCCCTTCGCCTTTGAAGAATTGCTCGCCCGCGTGCGCGCCCTGCTCCGCCGTGCCGCCGCGCCAACCGAGGGCGCGAACCACGTCGAGATGCTGAAGTTTGCCGATCTCGCCGTGGATCTCGGCACGCGGGATGTCCGGCGCGGCGGCCACGCAATTGAACTGACGGCGCGCGAGTTCGATCTGCTCGTCCTCTTCCTGCGCAACCCCCGGCAGGTGCTCCCGCGCGATCTGATTATGGATCGCGTCTGGGGTGACGACTTCTACGGCGAGTCGAATGTCCTCGAAGTCTATGTCCGCGCCCTGCGCACGAAGTTGGAGGAGCAAGGCGAACCCCGGCTCATCCACACGGTGCGCGGCGTCGGCTACACCCTGCGCGAGCGAGAAATCGCCTAGCGCGAGGGGGAACATGTCCCGATGTCCATTCGTCTCCGTCTCACCCTCTGGTACACCGCGATTCTCTTCGTCACTTTGAGCGCGTTCGCGGTCGTCATTTACATAGGGCTGGCCCAGCAATGGGGAGATAGTCTCGATATGACCGTACGTGGTCGGGCCGAAGAGGCGCGAGCGCAAATTACCGTCCTCATTTCTCGGACATCTGCCTCAGTCTATGTACCGGAGCAGTCTCAACTTGATACGTTCGCCCGCGATGGCGTCTACATTGAGTATGTTGACGGAAAGGGCGCAGACCAGCGCCATTCGAGCAACCTTCAGACGTCTCTCATGCTCTCAGCCGCCGATATTCAAGGAATTCAAACGGGACAGGGAGGCGCGCGGACGCTTGTGGAGGCGAATGGCGAGCAATTAAGCGCCTATATTTTGCCGCTGCCGCTCGGCAACGGCCAATTCTTCGGGGCGGTCGTTACCGCGAAGCCGACCGCTCCACTCATGCATGCACTCCGCAAGGCGGAATACTTGCTCGCGGGCGGCGTGTTGCTCGCGACGCTGATGCTCGCCGTCATCGTCTACGCGGTGGCGAAGACGGCGCTGCGGCCGATCGGGCGGATGGCGCGGGATGCGGCGGGTATTCAGGAAGCGCAGGACCTCTCCCGCCGTGTCATGGTGCCACGGACGGGTGACGAGGTCGCGGACCTCGGCCAGACCTTCAATGGCATGCTCGGACGGTTGGAAGTAGTCTTCGACGCGCAACGCCGCTTCATCGCGGACGCCTCGCACGAACTGCGCACGCCGCTGACTGCCATCCGGGGCAACGCCGATCTCCTGCGGCAGCACGGCGAGCGGATGGAGGAGAGCGAGCGCGCCGAGGTGCTGGACGATATGGCGACCGAGGCGGAACGGATGAGCCGATTGATCAGCGATCTCCTCACGCTCGCCCGCGCGCAGGTCGGCGAGCAATCACAGCCCGCACCCGTCCGCTTCGATGAAGCGGTGGATGGCGCGGTGCGGGCGGCGCGCGGATTGGCGCATGGTCATGACATTATCTATTCCGCAGCCGACAGCCAATTGCTCGTAATGGGCGACCCCGACCGCCTGAAACAACTGGTGCTCATCCTGCTCGACAACGCGATCAAATATACGCCACTGGAGGGACATATCTGGGTCACCGTCCGGCAGGATCGTACGGAAGTCGAGTTGCGGGTGATAGACGATGGTCCCGGCATCCCCGCCGAGCGATTGCCGCATCTCTTCGACCGCTTCTACCGGGGCGGCACGCTCGCCCGTGGCCGCGATGACGGCGGCGCGGGCCTCGGCCTCGCCATCGCGCGGGAGATCGCCCAGGGCTACGGCGGCAGTATCGCCGTCGAAAGCACCGTCGGGCGCGGCACCGCCTTCACCGTCCAATTCCCCCTCCTCACTCCCACAACCCCCTACCATCCCGCCGACATTCCCGCCGCCTCTGCCCCCATCCCTATCGCCTCTGCCACCCACACGGCGAGGGATTAGCACAGAGGACACAGAGAACACAGAGAACGCTAAGAAGACTAGAAAAATGGCCCTCTCTGTGTCCTCTGTGTCCTCTGTGCTCTCTGTGCTTCGTATTCTCCCTTCCGTTGACGCAGGGATGGGGGCGCGTTAAGCTCTCGCGGCGATCGGTTCGGACTGTGATGGAAGGGAAGCGACATGGCACTCAATGAGGCGTTGTTCAAGCGGTTGGGGGAAACGCCCGGCGTGCCGGGGCGCGAGGAGCAGCAGCGGGTGATTGCCCGCGAGCAACTCAGGGAATTGACGGACGAGGTGCGCACCGATGCCCTCGGCAATGTGATTGGCACGAAGAAGGGGCGAGACGATGTGCGCGTGATGCTCGCCGCGCACATGGATGAGATCGGCTTCCTCGTCAAGTACATTGACGATAAGGGCTTCCTCCGTCTGCAAACGCTCGGTGGGCACGACCCGGCGAACATGGTTTCGCAGCGCGTGCTCGTCACGACCGCGAATGGAAGCGCGCTGCGCGGCGCGTTGCAGCCTGCCCGCAAGCCGCCGCACCTGACGCGCGGCGAGGAGCGGAAGATGCCGCAGCACGACGAGTTCTTCGTGGACCTCGGCATGCCCACCGATGCGGTTAAGGAGGCCGTGCGGGTCGGCGATTACGTGACGATGGATCGCACCTTCGAGCGCGTCGGCGACGCGTACATCTGCAAGGCGATGGACGACCGCGCCAGCCTCTTCGTGATGTTCGAGGCGCTACGGGCGATGCGCTCGCACGAGGCGACAATCTATGCCGTCGCGACATCACAGGAGGAAGTCGGCTTGCGCGGTGCGGCGGCGAGCGGTTCCGCCTTGAAACCGACGATTGTCGTCGCGCTCGATGTGACGCTGGCAATGGACACCCCCGGTGGCGGCGGTGAGAACACGGTGACGACGCTCGGCGGCGGCGCGGCAATCAAAATCATGGACGGCTCGCTGATCTGTCACCCGAAACTGGTCGAGCACTTCCGCGCGATCGCCGAGCGCGAGGGCATCCCGCACCAGATGGAGATTCTGCCCGCCGGTGGCACGGATGCGGGCGGTATTCAGCGGCTCAATGGCGGCGTCCCCGCGTTCACCCTTTCCATCCCGACGCGCTATGTGCATACCGTCAATGAGATGGTTAGCGCGGCGGATGTGCAGGCGTGCATTGACGTGCTCGCCCGCTATCTGGAAGAGGCGCATCAGGGGGATTACGCGCTGTAGGAGGCGGTGATAAGTCCTCACCCCCGGCCCCTCTCCATCGCCAGACGGACCTTAAACATTCCGTAATCTTGGGGCGATGGAGAGGGGAGAGGACTGGTTAGGAATGTCATGACACTCTCGCAACGCCTTATGCATCCCGTATCCCTCCCGCATTTTCTCCCCCTCTCCTTTGCCTCAAGGCAAAGGAGAGGGGGCCGGGGGGTGAGGATCATTCCCCGTCAGGCGATATACGCCCCGTCTGCCGTGCTGGCGGCCATCTTGGCATAGAGAGCGAGGATGCCGGTGGTGTGACGCGGCGCGGGCTGCGTCCATACGGCGCGGCGGGCGGCGAGAAGAGCGTCTACCTCCGCCGGGATCAGCGCGCCATCCCGCGTGCCAACGATGGCGAGGCGGCGTTCGGGGACGTTGATTTCGATCAAATCGCCTTCCTCCACGAGGGCGAGCGGGCCGCCGTCCATCGCTTCCGGCGTGACATGTCCAACCGCCGGGCCTTTCGCCGCGCCGGAATACCGCCCGTCCGTCACGACGGCGCAGGTCGCCGTTAATTCGATGCTCGCGGCGATGATCGCCGTCGCGTAGTACATCTCCGGCATGCCATTCGCCTTCGGGCCTTCGTAGCGGATCACGACGACATCGCCGGGCTGCACGACGCGCTCGATTAAGGCGGCGACGGCGCTGTCCTCATTGTCGAAGACGCGCGCCGGGCCGGTGTGGACGTGCATCGCCTTTGGCACGGAGAAGTGCTTAATCACTGCACCGCCCGGTGCGAGGTTGCCGCGCAGGACGCCGACGCCACCCTCCGGCCCGAAGGCATCCGAGCGCGGGCGGATGATCTCCTCCACCGGCACCTTGACGTTCGCCAGGTAGCCGCGCGTCTCCTGGAAGAAGCGGCTCTGTTCGATCTCCTCCAGATTCTCGCCCACCGTTTTGCCTGTCACGGTCAGGCAGTCGAGATGAAGCAAATCGCGTAGGTGCAGCATCACCGCCGGGACGCCGCCCGCGTACCAGAGGTATTCGACGGGGTACTTGCCCGTCGTCTTGGCGTTCGCCAGCACGGGGACATGGCGATGGATGTAGTCGAAGTCATCAATCGTCACTTCGATGCCGACTTCGCGGGCGATCACCGGCAGATGCAGGAGGGTGTTTGTCGAGCCGCCGACCGCCGCGTGGAGCATGATCGCATTCTCGAACGCCGCGCGGGTGAGAATCTGGCGCGGCCGCAGATCCATCTCCACCAGTGTGACAATCTGCTTGCCGACCGCCCGCGCAACGCGCATGTGGCGGGTGAGTGACGCGGGAATCAGGCCGCTCCCCGGCAGCGCGAGACCGAGCGCTTCACTGAGCACCTGCCCGGTGCTCGCGCTCCCCATAAACTGGCACGCGCCGCAACTCGGGCAGGCGTCGTGCTGATGCATTTCGAGGTCCTCGCGGGACATCTCACCGCGATCCACCGCCGCGCCCATCCCCCACATGTAATCGGAGGTAACGGAGTTTGGCGCGTTCATCTGCGTGCCACCGGGCAGGTGGATTGCCGGGAGATTGCAGCGCGCCATCGCGATCAAATGCGCGGGCACGGATTTGTCGTTACCGGAGATCAGCGCCATGCCGTCGTGTGGGTGGCCGAGGGCGTGAATCTCGATCATCGCCGCCTGAATATCGCGCGAGACGAGCGAGTAGGACATCCCGGCGTGCGCCTGCGCGACGCCGTCGCAGATGTCCGAGGTATAGAAAACGCCCGGCTTGCCGCCCGCCTCGAAGACGCCATTGGAGACTTCCTCGATCAGCGGCCGGAAATGGAAGGTACCGGGACGCCCCATCCCATACGCGCTCTCGACGAGAATCTGCGGCTTGCCGAGGTCTTCCTCCGTCCAGTTCATGCCGAGGCGCAGCGCATCCCCCTGATGGTTCACCCGCCGTAGTTGCTGGCTCTTCAGTTCAGGCATCATCGTTCTCCTCTATAGTTGATTGCCCTTTGCGGAGCGGATTCTCGCAAACGCGCTCACGATAGGCTGATCTCGGGCCACACCTGCTGCCAGTCCTGCCCATCGTTATGCGTGACAAAGAGACTGGCGCTGCCCCCCGATACATAGGATGCGATTAGCCAGCCATCTGATTGGCTAACAAACCGAACTTGAGTGATGAAACCGATTCCATCAAGCCGGGAGACTATCCAATGGCGTCCGGCATCCTTTGAATGGATCAGTGAACCGACGCTATCGGCAAACCAAATTTCTCTCTCATTCAGCACACTCGGTGGACTGGGGGCGATCCCGTTTATCTCTGAACCAGTGCGCATGTCGCGCGGCAAGGGCTGTTCATCCCAAGTGCGCCCTCCATCCATGGTGATCAGCACATGGTCTTGTGAACGGTCGCCGACGCCAATCAAAGTGCCGCTCTCAGTATCACCGAACGCGAGGGAAGCGCGATTCACGGGCAATGGCGTAGATCGCTGTTGCCATGTACGGCCGCCGTCCGTGGTAGCGAAGATTATGATGGGGCAGTCACCAGTATTGCAATCTATAGGCAGCGTAAGCCAGCCATTATCCGGCCCCGCGAAGGCGATCGCTGGAACGCCGCGAGAGACATTCGGTGGCAGCACCAGCGATACGGATTGCCATGTCTTGCCCCCATCTTCGCTCCGGACGAGTTCGCGGTCCCCGCCGTTATTGGGATCGCGCGTCGGATCCTTCCCACGCATGGCGAGGACTACCGATTCGCTAGCAAACACAGGCCGATCTTCCATGACAACTGGGGCGCCAAGCGCGTAGGATGTCCAATGTGCTCCGCTATCGCGTGTCTGGAAGAAACCGACATTTGTGTCCATCCATCCAACCTGTGGATTGACGAACTGAATATGAGAAACGGTCAGGGCTTCGGGTCGCCAGAATGTCTGCCACGTTGCACCACCATCAGTGGTCCGGTCGAGGATTGAAAGACCTGTCCGCGCAAACTCGCCGCCTCCGGGTGCAATCCACGCGGTGCTGCTAATGCTGCTGAATCGCACCACATTTGTCCGTTTGCCGTGACTGGGATCCACCGTCCATGTCCGGCCGCCATCCGTTGTGAATCGAAGTGACCCACCGCAGGGGCCATTTCCACCGAGACTGTTGCAACCGCCGACAGCGGACCAGCCAATTGCAAGACCGCCGAAATGCAGCCGGGTAATGCGAAGACCACCTCGTGGGTCGTCGCGATGATAGACGAGATGCCACGTCGTGCCACCATCGTCTGTCGCAAGCAATGCCTCGGTCGGAGGGGTTGCAATGTCCGGCTTGCCACCCCAGCCACCCCCCGCGAAGCCATGCTGTGCATCGAGGAATTGCACGGCGTAAAGTGGAAAGGCGGGATCGGAATAGCGCACTCCCCAATGCTGGCCACCATCGGTGGTTGCAAGGACTTGATACTCCTTAGTGTCCTCGCGCCAAGTCGTGATGTACCCCTGTGCAGGGCTGAGAAAACTGATGCCACCCATTGCATAGGTTTTTTGTGGCAGCGGCACGCTCCGCCAATGTATACCGCCGTCATTCGTCGCGAGCAGGCCGTTTGCGAATCCGTCAATGGGGAAACTCTGCTGATCGGGATCGCGCACAGCATAACTAACCTTGGGCGATACGATGGCGATGGTCAGAAACGGCAACGCAGAGGCGATTCCGGGTGTCGGGGCCCCTGGTTCGATAACATCCCAAGAGTCGCCGCCATCGCTGGTGCGCGCGAGGATGGCAGGGCCTTCGCAATTATTGTAGAGAGTAAGACAGTCAGAGGTGCCAAGCGCCATACCCGTATTCGCGTCGCTGAAAACTACTTGAAAAAAACGTGCGCCTCCACGGCGGAAGCGTATTTGCCATGTCGCGCCGCCATCCGACGAGCGATAGATGCCACCGTTGGCCGTGACGCCAAAGCCGGTCTGCGCGGTGACGAAGTACACATCTGTCAGGTCCGGGGGCGGGCCGTCGCTCAATGGCAGGGGAACGGTATGGACGATGGCGGGTCGGGCCTGCGAGAGATCAATCGTTCCAGGTGGAGGAGTGATAGTCGCTGTCGCGAGTGACGGCGCGCTCGGCGGGGTAGGCACGGGAAAGATCGGCGATACTGTCGAGGTTCCGGGCGCCGTCCCCGGTGCGGGTGAACAGGCGATAGTGTACGAAACCAGCATGAACATACAGCAAATGGGCGCGAGGCGGCGGAGATGGCGAACATGAAGGATCATTGCGCAGCCTCCGTACACCGTCACGCGACATGCGAGAATGCAGTATGGTAAAGATAGCATGCGGTCGTGATTGGGAATAGTCGTCAGGAGAAAGAAACGATGGCACGGATTGATGGTGTTGACCCGGCAGCGGTGGATCAATCAATCGCGGCGGTCTTCGCGGCGCAGGCGAGGCAGTGGGGCGCGCCGCTGCTTAATCATCTCGTCTATGCGCGGCGACCAACGATCTTTCGCGGTGCGCGGGCGATGTGGACGGGGATCGGTGGCTCGGGACTGATTGACGGGCGATTACAGGCGCTCGTCAATCGCCGGGTGGCGTCGCACAACGGCTGCGAATTCTGACAGGACATCAACGCTGCCGTGGGCAGCACACTCGGTGTCTCGGACGAGAAAATCCTCGCTCTGCCGGAGTACGCGACCAGCCCTCTCTATGACAACGTGGAACGGACCGCACTGGAATATACCGATGCGATGACGATCACCGGGCGGGACGTGAGCGATGACCTTTTCGCACGCCTCCAGGCGATCTTCGATGACGATGCGATTGTCGAACTGACCGCAATCATCGCGTGGGAGAACTCGTCCAGCAAATTCAATCGGGCGCTTCGTGTGCCGTCGCAACGCCTATGGAAACGGCACGGGAAATAACGAGCCGCGCGCCCCGGAGTGGGACGCGCGGTGTTCGATGCAAAGTCACGGAAAGCGAGAAGATTCGTCGCTACGCAGGCTTATCCCCGGTGGTCGTCCGGATCAGCCGTGCCATTCGCGACCACCGGCGTCGTCGCCTGTGCCTTCGCCACAATCGGCGCGGCCATCGCCGGTGCCGTCACCGGCGCCTTCGGCGCCACCACCGCCTGCACGACCGGCGCCGCTGCCTGCGCAACAACCGGGGCAGCCGCCTTCGGCGTCGTCGCTGCATACG
>JBPCPB010000354.1:0-4401 GCA_050999735.1 Thermomicrobiales bacterium
ACTGCTGCACTACCGCGTGCCTCCCGCTGCGTGGCGACCGCCGAAGAAGTGGGGAAGACGGACGAAAGCGGAGGAGGCGCTCATTGCGCGGTGGATAGCATGACCACTGTTCCGCATACACCTACCGCATCTCTTTTTCTGACTACTGACTGCTGTCTACTGACTACTGGTGTATGATGCGTGTATCAACGAATGATGATCGGCGCAAAGAGAGAAGGAAGGTGCGAGCATGCATGACGAGGCCAACGAATCCGTTTCACTGCGGCGATTGAATCGCCGGACGCTGCTGCGAGGGATCGCGGCGACCGGGGCAACGACCGCTCTCGGCGCGCTGCTCGCTGCCTGCGGCAGTGGTAGCGCGACTGCCACGGCGAAACCGGCCGGTGGGACAAGCGGTACGACGGCCCCCGCCGCGACGACCGGGAGCGGCGCCGCGAGTGCTGTCAGTGTCACGACCGCGACGCAAGCGACAAGCGCGGGCGCGCCGAAGAAGGGCGGGGCGATCAAGGCCGAACTCGATTCGGACATCGCCAACCTCGATCCGATGCCCTCCAGCCAGCTTGTGGACCGGCAGGTGCTCTACAACATCTACGATTCGCTCGTCGCCATTGACAAGGACCTGAAGATCATCCCGTCGCTCGCCGAGTCGTGGCAGACGCCCGACCCGAAGACGTACATCTTCAAGTTGCGGCAGGGCGTCAAGTATCACGACGGCACGGACTTCAACGCCGATTCTGTCAAGTGGAACATCGAGCGCTATCTGACCGACAAGAACAGCCGCCGCGGCCCGGAAATCGGCTCGATCCAGACGGTCGAGGTGATGGACCCGTACACGGTGAAGTTCAATCTCAAGGCGGTCTTCGCGCCGCTCCTGGCGAATCTCGTGGACCGCGCCGGGATGATGGTCTCGCAGAAGGCGGTGGAGGCGGGCGGTGCGGATTTCTCCCGCAAGCCGGTCGGCGCGGGGACGGGCGCGTTCACGTTCGTCGAGTGGGTGAAGGACGACCACATCACGCTGGCGCGCAATCCGAACTACTGGAAAAAGGACGCGAGCGGCACCCAACTACCGTACCTCGACAAGGTAACGATCCGTCCGATTGTGGATGAGACCGTGGCGCTGACGAATGTCAAGACGGGTGACATTGACATCGGTTACGTCGTCCCCGCGAAGGATTACGCGACGGTTAAGGCAGGAAAAGACCTTGTCCTGCAAGAGACGCCCGGCCTGGGGTATCAAAGTATCGTTATCAATGTGCAGGCGGAGCCATTCAACAAGAAGGAATTCCGGCAGGCGTTTGCGGAAGCGCTGGACCGCGACCAGATCTTGAAGACCGTCTACTTCGGTACCGGGCAGGCCGCGTATGGGCCAATCCCGCCGCCAAGTTGGGCTTTCGATCAGACCTTCAAACCGTATGGCGCGAACATCGCGAAGGCGAAGGAGTACCTGAAAGCGGGTGGCAAGCCGGACGGCTTCACCTGCGAGATGAAGATCACGGCAGGCTCGCCGACGACGACGCAACTCGCCCAACTGATGAAAGATCAGGTCGCCAAAGCGGGGATTATCATGAATCTCGTCCAGTTGGACTTCCCGACGCTCGTCGCGGATACGCAGGCCCGCAAGTATCAGGCGAACCTCGTCGGCTGGAGCGGCCGCATTGACCCGGACGGCAATATCTATAACATGCTGCATACGGGCGCCGCCGGGAATGACTCGCAATACTCCAACCCGCAGGCGGACGACCTGATGGAGAAGGCCCGCGCCGCGGCGGATCAAGGGCAGCGCAAGGATTCATACCAGCAGCTGCAAAAGATCGTCGTGGACGATGCACCGCTGATCTATTACCGCTTCCCCATTTCGTTCATGCTTTCCCGGCCCAATGTGCAGGGGATGCAGTTGTATGCCGACCAGATCATGCGCTTCGAAGCGGGATGGCTGAAGTGAGTAAACAGTCGGCAGTCGGCAGTCGGCAGTCGAAAGTGATGAATGCCCTTTCAGTAGAATTCCGCGTGCCTATTGCTTTCCACTATCTGCTGCCGACTGCCGACTGGAAGGAGCGCCTGCGACGGGTGCCGACTGGAACCCGCCCATGACCGCATACATCATCCGACGGCTGCTCCTGATGATTCCGGTGGCGCTGCTCGTCAGCATCATCATCTTCACGCTGCTGCGGCTGACGCCCGGCGATCCAATCCGCGTTCTGCTCGGTGAGGACCCGGACCCGGCGACGATCGCCACGCTGCGCCACGAGTATGGACTGGATCGGCCAATCCCGATTCAGTACGTCAACTGGATCGGGCGCTTCCTGCATGGGGACATGGGGCGGTCGCTGCGCACGCGGCAGCCGGTGAGCGAGGCAATCTTCACCCGTCTCCCCGCGACGCTCGAACTGGGGTTCGCGGCAATCTGCTTCAGCCTCATCATCTCGATCCCGATCGGCATCCTGAGCGCGACGAAGCGGAACTCGGTCTGGGACCTCGTCGGCACGAGTTTTCCGTTGCTCGGTGTCTCGATTCCGAACTTCTTCAGCGGCATCATGCTCATTCTCTTCTTCTCGCTCACCTTCCGCATCTTCTCGCCGGGCGGCTACGTGCCGTTCAAGGAGGATGCCGGGCAGAATTTGAAGCACCTCATTCTGCCGATGATCGCCCTCGGCACGCCGAGCCTCGCCGTCAATATGCGGCTGATGCGCTCCGGCCTGATTGACGCCCTGGGGCAGGAGTACATCCGCGTCGCACGGGCGAAGGGGCTGAACGAGCGAGCGGTCGTCATCCGGCACGCGCTCAAAAACGCCTTTATTCCCTTCATTACCGTCGTTGGCCTGCAAGTCGGCGCGATCCTCGAAGGAGCATTCATCACAGAGACGATCTTTCTCTGGCCGGGGGTCGGGCGGCTTGCGGTGGACAGCATCGGTGGGCGGGATTACCCGATCGTGCAGGGGGTCGTGCTGTTGAGCGCGCTCAGTTTCATGTCGTTCAACCTCATCGTGGACCCCTTGTACGCATTTCTCGATCCGAGGATTAAATATGGTTGATGCTGCCGCTCGCACCACCGCCGCGCCCGTTCTCCTCGCGGGGGCGCCGAAGCCGCGCCGGCTCTTCAGTTGGCGTACCATCCGCCATCAGCCGCGCTTCCTGATCGGCGGCACGTTTATTTTCCTGCTCATCCTCGTCGCGATCGCCGCGCCGCTGCTGGTGCGCACCGATCCGAAGGTCTCGCATCCGGCGGACGCCATCCAGCCGCCGAGCATCCATCATCTGATGGGGACGGACGATCTCGGTCGCGATGTCCTGGGTCGCGCGATTTACGGGTCGCGCGTCTCGCTCGCGGTCGGGCTGATCGCCGTCAGCATCGGCTTGATCACCGGCGTGACGCTCGGCATGATCGCGGGCTACACGGGAGGATGGGCCGACCTGCTCATCCTGCGTGGCATTGACGCCTTGCTCGCTTTTCCCGCGCTCCTGCTCGCCATCGCCATCACCTCCGCCTTAGGCCCGACCTTGCGCAACACGATGATCGCCATCGGCATCGTCGCGATCCCCGTCTATACGCGCCTGACGCGCGGGCAGGTCTTGCAGGCGAAGCAGCGCGAGTATGTCGAGGCGGCGCGGACGGCGGGCGCGAGCCAGGCGCGCGTCGCCTTTCGCCACATCCTGCCAAACATTCTCAACCCGCTGATCGTGCAGGCATCCTTGAGTATCGCCTTCGCCATTCTCGCGGAGGCGAGCCTCAGTTTTCTCGGCCTCGGCGTCCAGCCCCCGACGCCGACCTGGGGCGCGGACATCAACCATGCCCGCGCCTATCTCAGCAGTGGCTTCTGGTGGATGAGCGTCGGCCCCGGCGTCGCGATCCTGCTCACCGTCTTCTCCTTCAACCTCCTCGGCGACAGCATCCGCGACATCCTCGATCCCCGGCTACGGGATCGGTAGGGAGACCTCACCCCCCAGCCCCCTCTCCTTTGCTTGTCAGCAATAGAGAGGGGGAGAAATGCAGGGATGTAGGATAGAACAGGGCGGTTATGCTTCGACCTGACGGCCTCTACCTATAGATTTCCCGGCGGTGGCCGACGCGGACGACGAGAACGAGGAGAATATCGTCTTCGATGTCTTAGACGCTGCGGTAGTCACCCTCGCGGACGCGGTACGTCCCTTGCTCGGCATAGGTCAGCGTTTTGACACCATGCGGTCGCGGGTTGTCCGCGAGGGCGTTAATCGCCGGTCGCGGCAATTTTCGTAACTGACGCGCTGCGGCAGGAGTGAATTCGACAGTATATGATACCTATTCCAGCCCGAGTTCCGCTTTCAGCGTTTCCCATGGAATCGTGCCCTTCTCTTTCGCCTCGGCACGCGCCTTCGCCGCTTCTTCGAGGTCAATGCGATCCTCGATGGCTTCCATCGCTTCCA
>JBPCPB010000389.1:0-3407 GCA_050999735.1 Thermomicrobiales bacterium
TCGTAGAGCACTTCGATCAACGCCTGCATGCCGACCGTGCCGACAGTCACATCCGGCGGGTACGTCGCGCGCAGATAATCGCGCACGGCGATGCCGGAGGTGATGATCGTCTCCTTCAGCACCGTCACGCCGTGGCCCGCCAACCGCTCGACGTACATCTGCTGCGTGCTCATCGAGTTATTTGTCGCGAGGAGATAGGGGACCTTTTCCGCCTGCATCCAGGCGAAGATCTCCTTGAGGCCGGGGAGCGCTTCCTTGCCGCGCCAGAGGACGCCGTCCATATCAAAGACGAGGGCGCGAATCTCCTTCAACCACGCGAGGTCGTCGCTCACCAAAAACCTCCTACAGCACGTCGCCCGAAAACTGTCGCTCCACAGCGCGGAGTGGGGCGGTGCGCTCGATCAGCGTCGTGCGCTGCCATATCCTCGTCATCCCCGCCTGCCGCAGCCACTGAGCGAGAGACGGCCCCCGCAGACAGCCCGCAAACTGGACGTTGCCGCGCTCGGCCATCGCCTCAAACAGATGCGCGAGGATCAGTGGCGGCGCGGGGGTGAAGCTTATCACGGCGCTATCCACTTCCTTAATCGCCACCAGACCGCCGGGGCGCACGACGCGCCGGAACTCGGCCAGCGTGGTCGCCAACTCGTCGTCGGTGAGGTACTGGGAGGTCGCGGCACACCAGACGGCGTCAAAGGTGGCATCATCGTAAGGGAGTGCGAGTACCGAGCCGACCCGCGCTTCCACCGGCGTCGCCATCTCTCCGTCGGTGACGCGCCGCTCGACGATTGCGATATTGTCGGGCGCAAGATCAAGGGCGGCGATCCGCCCGGTGGGCCCGACCAGTTCAGAGAGCAGAGGGAGGAAACCGCCGCTGCCACAACCCGCGTCGAGGACATGCCAGCCAGATTGGATACCGACCGAGCGGAGCATCGCCTCATACTCCGGGCGGCCCGCCTCGAAATGCGCATCGAGCCAGCCAGCGTCGGTCATCAACTGCCCGGTCAAGGACGCATACGCCTCGGCCTCGGTGCGCTGCTTATCGCTCATGGTTGCCTCCCCCGCACATGCATCGCGTTTCAATCGTTCGTGTATCCGTGGTTTGTCAAGAGTGATCCTATCACACGGTCATCTCACGATCCCGATGCGGTCGCATTTCTGGCTTTTGGCGTGCCTTGGAGATGCACAAAATAGGGTTCAGGCGGCGCGCCGAGGATGACCCGCGCGGCATCAACGATGTCGGAGAGGATGGCGGAAGCGGTCGGTCGCGGCCCCGCGCCCTGCCCGATGAGCAACACCGGACCGACGCGGTCGCCGGTCACTTCGATGGCGTTGTAGTTCGCGCTCGTCGCGCCGAGCGGGCTGCCTGCTGCCACCCGCGCCGGGGCGACAGAGAGCGACGCCATGCCATCCGCATATGATCCCTGCGCGAGCAGTTTAATCACGTCGCCGGACGCGCGTGCCGCCGCGATCTCCTCCGCCGAGACGCCCGTGATGCCGGTCCGTGCGACGGTATCGGGAGCGACCGCGACACCGAAACAGACGTAGGCGAGGACGCATGCTTTGTACGTCGCGTCGAAGCCCTCAACATCGGCGGTCGGATCGGGTTCGGCATAGCCGAGACGTTGCGCCGCCGCGAGGGCATCGCTGTACCGCGTGCCGTGCTCGGCCATCGCACTGAGAATGAAGTTCGTCGTGCCGTTGATGATGCCCCGAAAGGCGGTGATCGTGTTCGCCGCCTGCATCTGCCGGAGCGCGGCGAAGAGTGGGATACCACCACCGACGGACGCCTCGCAGAGGAGCGGTACGCGCCGTGCCACCGCGAGCGGGAAGAGCGCGCCACTATGCTTCGCCAGCGTCTCCTTGTTCGCGGTGACGACGGGCTTCCCCGCTCGTAGCGCGCGCTCGATCAGCGTGCGGGCCGGTTCCTCGCCGCCGAGGACTTCGACGACGATCTGGACTGCGGGGTTATCTATCACCGCAGCGCCATCGGTCTGGACGAGATCGGGCGACAGATCGGCACGCGTAGCCCGCTCCGGCCCGCGCTCGAAGACCGCCGCGATCCGTACTGGGCGACCGAGCCGGTGCATGGCGTGCTGCTCTTGCTCCGCAATCGCCCGCGCAACCGCAGTGCCAACCGTCCCCAATCCCAACAACCCGACGCCAATCGGCGCGATACTCACCCGCCACCCTCCTCATTCACGGCAATGACCGCCGCGCAGCAGAATACCATATCGCGCGGCGTCGCCGTGATGTATTCGCGGTAGCGTAGGCTTCAGCCTGCGATCTCTCCGTAGGCATCGTCGTGCAATGGAGGGACGCAGGCTGAAGCCCATGCTACCGATCAATACGGGTGATCGCGTAACCAATCGCGATATGCGATGAGATGCGCGGCGAGATCATCGTTGAGAGCGAAGCCGAGGTCGCGCTCGAATCGCGTCATGTCGAGCGGGCCGCGACGGACGCTGATACCGAAGGAGATCGTCGCCTCATCGGACGGGACGAACCGATAGCGGGCGTCCGGGACTGCGGTTTTCAGTGCCGCGAGGATTTCCGGCATCGTGTATCCCCTACCCGCGCCGAGGTTGTAGATGTGGTGGGGTAACTCCTGCGCGTGTAGCATGGCGACGACGGCGCGGGCGACTTCGCTGGCGGCGGTTACATCGCGCGTCAGGCCATCGTCGTGGACGCGGATTTCCTCGCCCGCGAGCGCGGCGTGCATCAGGTCATAGACGCCGCTCATCGCTTCACGCGCGCCAGTCGGTCGCTCCAACGGGCCAAAGAGTGCGGCGGGGCGCACCGCGACGACATCCATGCCGTAGCCATACACCGCGTGCGCCATCAGCCGCTCAATGGATTGCTTGGAGACGGCATAGGCGCTCGTATCGCGCCACGGCGCGTCTTCGGTGAGCGGCGAGCCATCATTCGCGGCGTAGACCGATGACGAACTGAAAACGACCGTCCGCCGCACGCCGTACTCGCGGGCGAGATCGAGCGCGTTCGCCGTGCCGAGCACATTGACGCCAATCGTTTCCCGCATCCCCGCCGCTTCCATCGCCGCATTCGGCGTGATTGCCGCCGCATGAATAACATGGGTGATCGCGTGCCCGTTCGCCGCACGGAAGAACGATCTATAGTCCGTCACGTCCGCCTGCACCCACGTTACACGATCCGCCCGTTCCGGGTCGCGTGCGAGGAAAGCGCGCACCGTCTCATCCGGCGCGCGGCGATCCACGGCGACAACCGGACGCCGCGCCGCCGCTTCCCAAACGAGGTGCGGCCCAAGGAAGCCTGTCGCGCCCGTCACAAGGGTTGTCGTCGTTACCGCCAAATTCTCCATGCTTGTCATACCATAAACTCCGTATATTCTGGTATATCTCATTCTTTCTATCTTGGTGGGGGGGGGAGGC
>JBPCPB010000414.1:0-2589 GCA_050999735.1 Thermomicrobiales bacterium
GCTTCAACCTGCGTTCTCTGTCGCGGGCAGGAAAGCCCGCGCTACCAGAGAGGGATGCAGGCTGAAGCCTACGCTACTGATCCGGTGCGATCGGGCGCCAGAACGGCGCGCGTTGTCGCTGTTTTTCCAGTATGGCGGGGTCGAAGAGCGGTAATTCATGGCCGAGCGGTTGCGGCGGGCGGTGTGCGTAGCCAATCGCCTGGTAAACGTGAGGATGTGTGTAATACCCCCGGTACGTGTGGTCAATCAGCGCGGCGAAGAAGGCCGGGAATGCCTGCTCGACCGCGTGCAGCACGGCATCCTGCCGGTCGCCATCGAGGCTGAGGAAGCCGGCCTGGGACTGGCGCGCACTCTCCACTTCGATCGCCACGAGGCCGTCACAAAAGAGGCGGCGCACGAGCGGATAGGCCGCAAGCGTGCGGTCAATCATGGCGATAATGCCGAGATCGCCCGCGCCCGGCATGTCGCCCGTTTCCGGGATGATGCGGTTCAGCACCGCGCCAAGTAGCGCTTCCTGCTCGCTACTGAGGACATTCGGCGCGACAACTGGCGGCTCCTGTGGCGTGACGGCGGCGGCTGCCTGCGGTCCGGCAACGGTCGTGTCGCCCGCGAGCGATTGATGCGATTCGTTTTCCTGCATCGGTTCCTCCTCGTTGGTAGCGTAGGCTTCAGCCTGCGTCTCTGCTTGCGGGAACTTCACTATGGAGAGTTCGCAGGCTGGAAAGCCTGCGCTACCGGACCTCAAAGATTCCCGCGCTCGCGCTGGATGTATGCGGCGGTGCGGAGGGCGAGGGCCTGGATCGTTGTTGTTGGGTTACCGACCGCGCTCGTGACGAAGATGCTGCCGTCCACGATGAAGAGGTTTTCGACATCGTGCGCCCGGCCCCAGCGATCGACGACGGATGCCGCCGGGTCATCGCCCATCCGGCAGGTGCCGAGCAGATGCCAGCCGGAGGGCCGGAACGGGTTCGAGGTCAGCACCTCCGTCGCGCCTGCCGCATCGAGGACTTCGCGGGCGCGGGCGATGCCGTGATCGAGCATCTTCCGGCTATTCTCGCTCAGACGGTAGCGGACGAGCGGCGCGGGGATACCGTGCGCGTCTACCAGATCAGGATCGAGCGTCACCGCGTTGTGCTCCTCCGGCAAATCCTCGCCCATCACGCCCATGAAAGCCATACGTCCGAACCGCTCGGCGAATTTCCGGTGATGATCGCGGCCCCACGGCACGCGCTGCCCAGCAAGCCCGCCCATCGCCGCACTCAAGGGACCGGATTGCCGGACGACCTGTAACTGGTAGCCGCGCACGAAGTCATTGCGCGAATCGGTCTCGTAGAACTCATGGCTGAGGATGCAGGTGCCGATCGTCCCCTTCATGCTGTCGAGGTCATCCGGGAAAACGCCACCGATCGAAGCAAAGCAGTGATACATCAGGTTCTTGCCGACGACCCCATTCCGGTTTGCCAGCCCCGCCGGGAAGTGGCGCGAGCGCGAATTAAGCAGCAAGCGCGGCGTGCCGACACCGTTGCACGCGACGATCACGACGGGCGCGGTCTGCTCGTGCAATTGCCCATTTGCGTCGTAGTAGAGCGCGCCGCGCGCCCGGCCATTGGCGTCCACCGTCACTTCGCGCACGCGGCAGCGCGTTCGCAGTTCGACGCCGAGTTTGATCGCCCGCGGCCAGTAGGTGACGTCCGCGCTGGAACGCGCGCCGGTCGGGCAGCCAAGGTCACAGGGGCCGCAGAGGTTGCAGGATTGGCGGCCATCGTCGCCGTACGGCGCGGAGATGATCGCGGCGTCGGAGGGCCACCAGTGCCAGCCGAGTCTGTCGAAGCCCTTTGCCATCGTTTCGCCGAGCGGGCCGATGGGGAGCGGTGGTGTCTGGCGTGGGGAACGGGGCGGCTGGGCCGGATCGCCCGCCAGGCCGGAGACGCCGATCATCCGGTCGTTGGAGTCGTAGTACGGTTCCAATTCGTCGTATGTCAGCGGCCAGTCGTCCGCGACGCCGTCCAGCGAGCGGACGCGGAAGTCGGACGGGTGGAAGCGCGGGAAGTGCGCGCTCCAGTGAATCGTGCTGCCGCCGACGGCATTGAACATCAGCGGCGTGTAGGTGGATTCCGCGGCGTTGACCGGATAATCCTCCGGTAGTTGGCGGATATTCGGGTCCGGGTTGAAGTCTGTCAGGCGGCGCAGTTCCCAGTCATCGCCGTAATGCGGAAGGGATTGCGGATCAACCCAGTCGCCCTGATCGAGGCAGACAACGCGGAAGCCAGCGTTCGCGAGGCTCCATGCCACCGCCGCGCCGGATGCTCCCGCGCCGATAATCAGTACGTCGGGATCAGCGATCTGCGGCGATGGGCCGCGATAGGGGTAATACGCATTCATTCCGCACCATCCGTTCCGATCTACATGCCGGGCGTCATTATACGCGCACGGCGAAGCGATATGAACAGGGTAGTCGCAGGCTGATGAACATTAAAAACGTAGCAGGGTACTGGGGGGGGGGGGGGGGGGGGGGGGGGGGGGAGGGAGGGGGGGAGGGAGACGAACACAAAAAACAACAAAAAACAAACGCCCACCCTTCTTCCCGTA
>JBPCPB010000424.1:0-5444 GCA_050999735.1 Thermomicrobiales bacterium
GAATTGAGGAATCAACTGTTCTCGTTATTCCCCTTCTTCTCATTCCCTTCTTGGCGTCCTTGGCGTCTTGGCGGTTCATAATCGTTCCTGTCAACTGACGCGAATGCGCGGGTCAATGATGGCGTAGAGGATGTCCACGGTGAGGCTGATGAGGACGGAGACGACGGCGATCACGAGGACGGTGCCTTGCACGATGGCGTAGTCGCGGTTCTGGATGGCATCGAGCGTCAGGCGACCGATGCCGGGCAGGGCGAAAATCTGCTCAATGATGAAGACGCCGCCGAGCAGTCGCGCGATCTGGATACCGAGCACGGTGATAATCGGGATCAGAGCATTCCGCAGCACATGGCGATTGAGCACGATTGCCTCCCGCAGTCCCTTCGCCCGTGCCACCCGCACATGATCCTGGCCGAGCATTTCCAGCACCGCCGAGCGCGTCTGGCGCATGATGACCGTCGCCAGCGGGGCACCGAGAGCGATGGCGGGCAGAACCATGTGCTTGAGATTGCTCCCGATGTCCTGTGTGAACGGGACGTACTGGATCGGCGGCAGCCAATGCAATTTGAGTGAGAAGATCAGAACGAGCAGCGTCGCCAGCCAGAAGTTCGGCATCGAGACGCCGACAAGGGTTGTCAGCGTGGCGAGGTAGTCCATCCAACTGTTCCGGCGTACGGCGGCGATGATGCCGAAGAGCATCGCCGGGATGCTGCCAAAGAGCGCCGCGAGGAGCGTTAACTCGAATGTCACCGGCATCCGCAGGCGCAGTTCCGTGGTAATCGAGCGGCCGCTGCGAAGCGACGTGCCGAGATCGCCATGCAGGACATGCTCCGCCCATTTGACGTATTGCACGGGCAGCGGCGCGTCGAAGCCATATTGATGGCGCAGTTCGGCCTTCTGTTCCACCGTCATGCGCTGATCCAGGCCGATAAGGATATCCAGTGCATCGCCAGGAAGGAGATGGATCAGCAGGAATGTGACGATGGACACGCCGACGAGCAATGGCACGAGCAGCGCAAACCGCCGCGCGATGTACCTCCCCATAGGTCGCTGCGCTCCTTAGTCGACAGTCGGCAGTCAGCACTCGGCGGTGAGCACGCGGCACTCTCTGCCGACTGCTGACTGCCGACTATCTATTTATCCAGCCATGTATCCTTCAGGCTGATGTTCGTGCCGGTGGCATTGTGGATGTAGCCCTTGACATAGGACTTCATCGCCTCGTATTGGCTGCCGACGTAGAGCATTACCCACGGATTGTCCGCCATCAACTTTTGCTGCAACTGGGCATAGACCTTCTTGCGATCGTCTTGTTTGGTCGTGGCGACACCGTCCGCGACCAGTTTGTCGAAGGCCGGATCGCTGTACCCCGAATTGTTGGAAGCCAGCCCCGTGCCAAAGTTTCCGAGCATGATCTCATTCGGATCCACATACCCGCTCGTGCCGCTGACGAGCATCTCGTAACTCTTCGCGTTGTTGTCGGCGATGAAGGTGCCGTTGTCCTCCGGCAGCACATCAGCGGTGATGCCAATCTGCTTCAACTGGTCCTGCACCGCAAGGGCGGCGTTCGAGAGGAACGGGTAGGAGGACCACGTCTTGATCGTCGTCTTGAAGCCGCTGCCGAACCCGGCATCGGCGAGCATCGCCTTCGCGCCCTTGATGTCCTGCGGCGGCACCTTCGTATCGAGCGTCGCCCAGTAGCCAGGGGGAAAGACGGTCAGTGTCGGGATGGCCAGGCCGTAGAAGGCAGCATCCACGATGGCCTGCCGGTCCATCGCCAGGCTGATCGCCTGCCGCACCTTCGGGTTCGCCCACGGTTTGTCCTTCTGCGTCAGGTTGAAGCCGAGATAGCGGATATTCGTGTTCTGGTCGCCCGCGATCGTCAGAGACTTGTCCGCCTTCAGTTGCGGGATGTCCTTTGCGGGGGCGTACTCGACGAAATCCACCGTGCCGGTGCGGACGGCGGTGCTGCGCGCGGTATCGTCCGGCACCGGGACCATCTCGATCCCATCAAGGTATGGCTTGCCTGTCTCCCAGTAGTTCGGATTCTTCGCCAGCGTCAGTTTGGTGTTCGGGGTGTAATCCTTGAACATAAAGGGGCCGGTGCCGTTCGCGGTCTTCGTCAGGTCGCCGTTCTTGTCCACATCCTCTTTCTTGACAATCGCGTAGTTCGGGCTCCACAACCCGACGAGAAAGGAGGCATCCGGCTTCTTTAGCGTGATTTTCACGGTGCCGTCGTCCGGCGTCTCGATCGTGCCGATGCTGGAGAGACCCGCCGTGCTCGTGGATTTTGTCTTCGGGTCGAGGACGCGCTCGTAGGAGTATTTTACGTCCCCCGCGACGAATGGCTGGCCGTTGTGGAATTTGACGCCCTGGCGCAGTTTGAAGGTGTAGATCATGCCGTCCGGCGAGATGTCCCACGATTGCGCGAGGTCCGGCTGTGGAGAGAGCGTCGCATCAATGGTCACGAGGCGACCATAGATATGCTCGACGATATGATTCGTTGCCGTGAGACTCGTGCTGTGCGGGTCGAGCGCGACAGGATCGCCCTGCAACCCCATCTTGAGAATACCACCCTTTTTCGGCGTGCCTGCCGCAGCCGCAGCGGTCGTTGGCGCGGCGGACGCGCTCCCTGCCGAACTACTTGCTGCCGCAGTTGTTGGTGATGTACCCGTCGTTGCCGCTGCCGCTGTTGTTGGGGCGGTGGTCGCCGCCGCTGCCGGACTCGCCGCGCCTGCCACCGGTGAAGCGGCAGTGGATGCTTTCGGCACGGGCGTGGTCGTCGCCGTGCTACTGCTGCCACATGCCGCGAGAATTGCCGTCGCCGCTGCTGTTGCCGTCCCGCCGAGAAACGTGCGCCGCGTCAGGTGCGATCTCCGATGCGTGGCACAATTGTCTGCCATTGCTCGTACTCCTCTCCACCGTAATCCGTGCATCCGCACGTACGGCTCGCCATGCGCTCCGCTGGCGTTGGGGCAGATAGGTCTCACCGCCCCGATCCGTAGTGTGATCGTGTGCGAGGTATAGCATTTTCCATCAGGGAATGTCAATGAAATGCGGAGGAAACCTCACCCCCCGACCCCCTCTCCATTGCGATGGAGAGGGGGAGCGACCTTCATCAGAACCGGATGTTAGGGGAATGCCATGGCACTTCGCGCGAGACACCCCTCTCCGCGCGACGGAGAGGGGCCGGGGATGAGGTTCCCCTACCCTCCGTTCGCCTGCACCGCCCGCACGACTTTTTCGGGCGTCATCGGGATTTCGTAGACGCGCACGCCGATAGCGTTAGCAATCGCGTTGGCAATCGCCGCCGCACCGGGCACGACGGGTGGCTCGCCAATCCCCTTACCGCCGAATGGGCCGACGGGCGCAGGGATTTCCAGAATGATCGTTTCAATCGGCGGCACGGTCTCCATGCTCGGCACGGCGTAATCGAGGAACGAGGCGGTCAGCAGCGTGCCCCGGTTGTCGTAGACCATGCTTTCATACAGCCCCCAGCCGATCCCTTGCGCGACGCCGCCCATGATCTGGCCGTCTACCGATGCCGGGTTGATCGCCCGCCCGACATCCTGCGCCGCGACATACTGGAGAATCCGCACATCGCCCGTTTCGGCGTCTGCCTTCACCCGGACAAGGTGGGCCGCCGCGCCGGGCGCGCGGTTCGTCTGCGCCGTCGTGCCGCTGCCATAGACGGGCGCATACCGCCCACCGAAGGTCATCGTCATGCGGGCGAGTTCGGCAATCGGCTTTTCCTGCCCCGGCGACCCCTTGACACGGACTTTGTCGTCCGCGATTTCGAGGTCTTCCGGCGCCGCTTCCAGTTGCTCGGCGGCGATTTTTAGCAACTGCTGCTTCGCCGACTCGACCGCCTGAATGACCGCCGGGCCGACGGTGTAGAGGATTTTGCTGCCGCCCGCCGAACCGGCGTACGGCGCGGTATCGGTGTTGCCGGAGATGATCTGCACCTTCTCGACATCCACACCGAAGACTTCCGCCGCCATGATCGCGAACGAGGTATTCGAGCCGGTGATGTCCTGCGAGCCGAGCACGAGGGCCAACGAGCCATCCGCATTCAACCGGCAGGCCGCCGACGCTGGTTCCAGCCCGCCGAACCACGCGCCGACCGCGATGCCGACGCCCTCACCCGCGACCGTCCCGCGCCCGGTCCAGGCCGGGTGTTTCTGCAAGGCTTCGAGGCAGTCCTTGAGGCCAACAGGCGCCCAGGGCGTGTTGTCCGGCAGCAGGTCGCCTTCCGCGACGATATTCTTGAGGCGGAAGGTGATATCGTCCAGCTCCAATTCTTTCGCCATCTGGCTCACGTTCGATTCGATGGCGAAGGTCGCCTGCGGCGCACCGGGCGCGCGGTATGCGCCGAGCGTCGTCTTGTTAGTATGGACGTCATACGTCTCGATATCGAGATGCGGAATCTTGTAGTAGCCACCGAGCAAGAGCGAGGCGATACCGGATGGCGCGCCGGGGAACGCGCCCGTATCGAAGATAATCTTCGCTTTGAGCGCGTGGAACGTGCCATCCTGTTTCGCGCCAGTTGTCAGTTCGATAGAACAGCCGGGGGCCGGGTTGCCGGAGAGGAATTCCTCCATCCGCGAGAGGACGAAGCGCACCGGGCGGCGCGTCTTGATGGCGAGGATCGCCGTCAGCGGTTCGTACAAGAGGAATTTGCCGCCGAAGCCGCCGCCGACGGGCATCGCCGTCATGCGGACCTTGTTTTCCGGCAAGCCCGTCGCCTGCGCGCACGCGGAGCGGCAATAGAACATCGCCTGCGTGCTCGTCCAGACGGAAAGCGTGCCGGAGTTATCCATCATCGCCACCGTCGAATGCGGCTCGATGTATGACTGATGAACCATGTTCGTCTTGTACGTGCGCGTAATAACGACATCGGACTCGGCAAGCCCCTGCTCGATCTCACCCCGATGGTAATGCTTGAAGGCAGCGACATTCGGCGGCAATTCGCGCTTCTCCTCCGCAACCGCCGCAACCGCCGCATGCATGTCGAGTTCGTCCGCCCCACCCTCCTCCTTGAAGATCGCCTGCGCTGAGTCCGGCTGCATCGCCGCCTCGGTGTCCGTAACGACCGGCAGTTCCTCGTAGTCCACCTGCACGAGCGACGCCGCCTCCGCCGCGATTGCCTCCGACTGCGCGACGACGACCGCGACTGGCTGACCGTAGAAGACGACACGCCCCTGCGCGAGTGGCAGACGGGCGGGCGGCATCTTCCAGATCGGCAGGATGTCTTCCGCCGTGCAGACATCAATGACGCCAGGGAGGGCGCGCGCCGCGCGCGTGTCAATGCCGCGAATCTTCGCGTTCGCGTAGATGCTGTTGACGAGCCGCGCATGCGCCATGCGGGGAAGCGTCAGGTCGCCGGTAAACTGCTCCTCGCCGGTCAGTTTCTTCGGCCCATCCTGGCGCTTGGTCGCTTTGCCGACATA
>JBPCPB010000444.1:0-14798 GCA_050999735.1 Thermomicrobiales bacterium
CCTTGTTGAGCGGGTTCGTGGCACCATCCTCACCCGACCTCTGTCCGCTCGGCTGGACAAGGGAGAGCATAGCGCCTATTTTCATCTGCCAGTAGCACCGCGCCGCGGTATCGCCCTTGTTGAGAAGACAATTTTCCGGGCATTCTCCACCCACTGGGCATGATGACGTTCTTCTTTCGTGCTCGCTGGGTCCGCGGGCACCGTTGGCCAGTAACTTTCCATCATCTGATACGTCGTGCGTCCATAGATGGCAGTATCCACCGTACTCGTGAGATCGGCGACATCCTTGTACATTTCGTCGTCAATGGCGATCCAATCCATCTCTCCGTTCGGTCCTGCCACAAAGCCATCCAGTGAGACATGCATCAACGAGATGATCTTTCTCGTCGTTTGTTCAGCCTGCGGAAACGTCATGGTCTATCCCCTCTCTTGTGTGATAGCGGCTGTGGATAGCGCCGCCCATTACCCTGTCAACGGTGCTCAATGTTAGCGAGTCGGCTCCGCTGGCGTATGCCTACTCCCGCGAGAAGCGCCAGCGGGTCTGGCTGAACGACTCGCCCCTGCCGAAGCCGAACGCCGTCGTGGGCGTTACTGCGTACACCAGGGCGATGTTGCCGCCATCGCCGTGAAAGGCGCCGTCGCGCACGGTAAAGTGCCAGATGTCTGTGCCGTACTTCGCCGCATACGCATCGGCTACCCGCTGAAGCCTGGTCTCGTCACGCACATTCACGGCATCGCCTTCGATCACCAGATCGAGACCCTGGGAAAGGACGTCACAGCCGGTCGTGAGGACGCAGTGCGCATTGCGCGCAAGATTCTTTGCCTTGCGTTCGTCAGGGCCGGTGGAGAAGTACAACACATTATCCAGCCAGATGGAAATCAACGGCGTGACATGCGGGCGTCCGTCCGGACGCACCGTCGCCAGCCAGTACACTTCCGCCTTCTCCAGATGCTCGCGCGCCTCCGCCCACGGCATCGGGATCGCCCCATTGCTACTAAACTGCGGCTGCAGCTCAGCCACCGGGTCAATAACAGCCATGTCTGCTCTCCTTTCGTGTCTTGATCCTGGTTTGGTCGCCGATTCACGGCGACAAGGCGCCCACAAGGGGCGCCCTTCCATGCGATGCACTACCGCGATTGCGGGCGGGCGAAGGTCGTCAGCATCCCGACGATCACACCAGCGGCGACACTATGCATCAGGACGAGAATCGCCGTCTGCCCACCTGTCGCTCCCGGCACCGTCGGGATGTAGGTGAAGTCCGGGATCAGCGTGACGACGAAGATCACGGCGGCGATGATCGTGAAGGTGCGCGCCGGATTGTGGGCGCGGCGCAGCAGGGCGGCGTAGAGTAGCACCGCGACGACCGCGGCGGGCAGCGTGAAGCTGATTGACCCGATGACGCCTACGAGAGGGAGGAACCGCGAGTCGTAGACGACGAGCGCGCCGCCGACGAAGTAGACGAGCACGTTGGCGAGGGTGGCGGCGACCACGGTGGCGAGGCCGATGCGGGCGAATCGGCCCCGGCTGGCGGCGCGCGCTTCCCGCGAGGCGAACGAGGACGTGACGACGGACGAGGACGTGGCGATGGACGACATGGGCGGTACCCTCCTTGATGGAAATACGGCAAACCGACTGTTCACATCAAGTAGTCGTTCGGCACGGCCGGAAATCGACAACGGCGGGCCACCGATTTTGAGAGAATCCCGCATTCGCTGGCTCAGTCCGGCAGATCAGCCAGTCGCCGCGCGAGGAACCGTCGCTCTGGCTCCTGATGCGCGAGGGCGAGCGCCCGTTCGTAGGCGGCGCGGGCCTCCGTCGTTTTGCCCAAGCGCCGACACAGTTCCGCCCGCGCCGCGTGCGCCAGGTGGTAGTCGGCCAGCTCGCCGCCCGCCAGGATGTCGTCAATCAGGGCGAGACCTGCCGCAGGGCCGTCGCGCATCGCCACGGCGACGGCGCGGTTCAATTCGACCACCGGCGACGGCTCTAATCGCGCCAGGGCGTCGTACAGCCCGACAATCTCAGCCCAGTCCGTCGCGGCGGCGTCGGGCGCCTCCGCATGCACTGCGGCAATCGCCGCCTGGAGCGTGTACGGGCCGAATCGGCGCGACGACAGCGCCCGTTCCACCAGCGCCATCCCTTCCGCGATCTGCACCCGGTTCCAGCGCGAGCGGTCCTGGTCTTCCAGGAGGATCAGGTCTCCTGCCGACGATGTGCGTGCGGCGCGGCGCGATTCGTGCAGCAGCATCAGCGCGAGCAGACCCATTGCCTCTGGCTCCCGCAGCAGCTCAATCAGCAGACGCCCCAGGCGGATCGCCTCGCCGGAGAGATCGGGCCGCGTCAGCGCCTCGCCCGATGAGGCGGCATACCCTTCGTTGAACACGAGATAGACCACATGAAGTACCGTGTCCAACCGGTCGGGCAACTCAGCCGGCGACGGCACCTGATAGGGGATCTGTGCGTCGCGGATCTTCGCCTTGGCGCGCACAATCCGCTGGGCCAGCGTGGGCGGCGCGGTGAGGAAAGCGCGCGCGATCTCCTCGGTCGTCAGGCCACAGACCTCGCGCAGCGTCAGCGCCATCCGGGCGTCGGGCGCCAGTGCGGGATGGCAGCAGGTGAAGATCAGCCGCAGCCGGTCGTCCTCGACGCTCTCGCCGCTCTGCCCTACGGCGGTATCGGTGTCAGCGTCGAGTTGGTCGGCGAGCGCCGCTAATGACGCGTCGAACCGGGCGCGCCGCCGCATTGCATCAATGGCTTTGAAGCGACCGGTCGAGACGAGCCACGCCCGGGGACTGGCGGGCACGCCATCGCGCGGCCATTGCTCCAGCGCTGCTCGGAAGGCATCATGCAGCGCGTCCTCAGCGCGATCGAAGTCGCCGAGCAGGCGGATCAGGGTGGCGAAGACGCGCCGCGCGTCGGAACGATAGACCATGTCCACCATTGCGCGTGCCTGTTCGGTTGTATTCGACAGTCTTTCCGCCATCGCCGCTCACCTGGCTTTTCGCATGGCGCGCCGCCGTTCCCGCCGCCGCTACTACCATCACGGATGTCACTCCCCGCGCCGACCGCTCCACCGATGATGAGGATAACACCGCGCCAAAATCGGGAATGATGCGGGTCCGCACCGGCTACCGCCGCAGCCCGCCCCGCGAGAATGGCAATGCGCCTGCCACGCCCGCTAACCTTTACGGACATCCAGAACACGTCGGGTTAAGCGCGGGCAGTTCCCAATCACACCTGACGAACCGGCGCGCCGCGTATTGTGATGGCGGATGACGCATCAGTCGGGGAAGATCGCGTGATAAATCATTCGCGTGACCGCCCGCACGACCGCCTGCCGATCCACGATTCGCTGCTGGCTGAGTTGGAGGAAGAGCGCCGTCAGGACGACCGCAAGGGCCTGACTGTCGAAGTCGGGACGCGTCGGACGGCCCCCGCGCGCCTGTTCGATCACGGCGACCGTCCCCGCCTGCATCCATGCCATGATCCGCTCGTCGAGTATCTTCAGGTCCGAGTCGGTGGCGGCGGCCTCGCGCCACGCACGGTATGCACCGATATATGCCTGCTCCGTGCCGAGGCCACGATCAACGACGGCTTCGAGCGAGGAGAGTGCGTCGTGCGTGAGATCGAGTGTCTCGAAGCCCAGCGTCGTTAAGGAATCGAGATATTGCTGCATCAGCACGAGCAACACTTGCTGTTTGCCGCGGAAATACCCGTAGAAACTGCCGATGCTGCTCTGCGCTCGTGCCACGATCTCCTCGATACTCGTCGCCTCGTATCCCCGCGTCTCGAAGAGGTCGAGCGCCGCGTCGAGCAGGCTCTGGCGCATGCGGCGGCTTCGCTCCTGTTGCGGGACGCGTGGGAGATCAAGCGCTGCTAGCAGGTTGGGCGGCGAGAACGCACCCCCGTCGTTTTGTGCATCATCCATCGTGCGGCCAATCACTTACCCTGCCGTGTTCGTGCGCTGGGCTGCGGCAAACTCTACCACGGCGAAGAGCGCGACGACTATCGCGGTCGCACCGACGATCCATCGCCCTGTCCCGCTGAATGCTGGCTTGCCGATGATCAGCATCATGACGCTGATAGCGACCCAGACGGTGTTGCCAATCGCGGGCGGCAGCGTCGCGCGGCGATGAACGGGGCACATGATGAGCAGGACTCCATAGGGGAGACAGGCGATGCCGAGCAGCGCGAGGATGAAGGAATGATCCACGCCGAGCGCGCGGCTGATCGGACGGGCGCCGACGATCAGGGCGATCCCACCAACGAGGACGACGATGCCGTCAGTGCGCAGGACGAAGCGCGGGAAATTGAGGGCGGGGGCCGACGTGGTGCGAGATGCGCGCATGGTGGAACCTCACTTTCACTTTCCAGAGTCACGACGATCACTCGTCAGAAACAAGAACAAGAATACTTATTCATGTTATATGCTCGCCGTTATTCTGTCAAGGAGTGTGCCCCGCTCGCGCCGGTGATCCAACGGATAAAGCGATGACTTCACGCCGTTCGCACTGCGTCACACCCAGCGATAGCTGCCATGATGGGTGGTCTTGCACTCTCTGTCACTCCGCGCGACGATGCATGGCATCAAAGGACTGCAACGAAGGAAGGGAGAAGGATATGGTGACGGCGGAACGGATCGCGGCGCTTGTATCAAAGGACGACTTCCTGCATGTACCGGCGGTCGTGCATCTCTGTGCGGGAGGCGAAACGCCGATCCTTAAGAGTCATCAGGAAGTCGTCGCGCGCTTTTTCCAGCAGAAGAGCGCGGGGATGGCAGGCCGTGAGGACGGGCTGATGGGCACGCTGGAGCGGTGCCGAGCGCGGGCTGCCGCGCTGCTCGGTGTGGACGCGGCGGATATCGCCTTCCTTGATTCCGCGACGGACGGCGTCAACCAACTTGCCGCCGGGCTGGACTGGCATGCGGGCGATAACGTCGTCGTGGAGGACATCGAATATCCCTCCGACATTTATCCGTGGACCCGCCTCGAAGACCGTGGCGTCGCGGTGCGGATCGCCCGCCAATGGGGTGGGGAGCCGACATTGGAGCGGCTCGCGGCGGCGATGGACGGCCGGACGCGCGTCCTTGCGATCAGCCAGGTCAGTTTCCTCACCGGACGGCGGTATCGCCTCGAAGACGTGCGGGCGCTGGCGGATCGCTTCGGCGCGCTCCTCAGTGTGGATGCGACGCACGCGGCGGGCGTCGTGCCTGTCCCGGCGCGTTGTGCCGATCTGCTGGTCTCGAGTTGCTACAAATACCTGCTCGGCGTGCATGGCGCGGCGATCTTCTACCGCAATCCGCGCCGCCTCGCCAATCTGCCGCCGCAAACCATCGGCTGGCACAGTATCACGGGCGCACGGAGTGTCGCGGCGCCTGCGGCATACCGACTGGCTCCCGATGCCTCGCGCTTCGAGGCGGGCAACCCCCCTTTCCTGGCGCTCGCTCTCCTCGACAATGCGCTGGACTATCTGGAAGCGGTCGGCATCGAACGGATCGAGCGGCATGTCCTCGCGCTCGGCAGCAAACTCTGGTCTGCTCTCCACGCGCGTGGCCTGACCCTCCTCACGCCCGAAGACCCCGCCCGGCGCGGGCCAAATATCTGCTTCGCCTGGCCGGAGCCTGCCGCGCTCGTTCATGCGCTGGCGAAGCGCGGTGTTCTCGTCTGGGGCGGCGACGGGCGCATCCGCGTCTCGTTCCACCTCTACAACGACGAGGCGGACATTGAACACCTGCTCGCCGCGCTGGATGACGTGCGAAAGGAAGCAACGACCTCGGGATAACGATGTCTTACGTGAAGACCGGCGCCGCGAACTGGGCGAGCAGGGTGGCGGAGGCGTGCTCGATGTCGGCGTGCAAGGAGTGGCCGTGCGCGTCCATCGTGACGATGGCGGGGAAGTCGTGGACGCGCAGGTGCCACATCGCCTCAGGAATGCCGAACTCCAGCAGATGCACATCGAGCACTTCATCAATGCAGCGGGCGTAATACTGCGCCGCGCCACCGATCGCGTTGAGATAGATCGCGCCATGCTCCTGCAAGGCGGCGAGCGTCTTTGGCCCCATGCCGCCCTTGCCAATCACCGCGCGCACGCCATAGCGCCCGATAATATCCGCTTGATACGGTTCCTCGCGGATACTCGTCGTCGGCCCCGCCGCCATGATGGTGTATGTGCCATTCTTCATCACCACCGGTCCGCAGTGGTAGAGGATGGAGCCGTTGAGGTCCACCGGCGGTTCATGCTTCATCAGGTGCGCGTGGACGGCGTCGCGCCCCGTGTACATCTCGCCGGAAATCAGGACGAGATCGCCGACCTGCAAGCCCCGCACCTGCTCCTCCGTGACTGGCGCGCGGAGTGTCTTTTCCTTGCCAGTGAGTACGAAACCGCCCGACGAGTGCTGAGTGCTGAGTGCTGAGTGCTGAGTGCCATCCTCTGCCGACTGCCGACTGCCGACTGCCGACTCATCTTTGTAGAGCCACTGTTTGATGCCGCCCGTCTCCGCGTCCAGGACGACGCCGAGGCGGCGGAAGGCCCAGCAACTGTAGGCGACCGAGACGAAGAAACTCGCCGGGTGCCGGTTGATTGCCCCGATCTTGCAGCCGACAAGCGTGACATCGCCACCGAAGCCCATCGTGCCGATGCTGAGCGTCTGCGCGGTCTGCATGATGTACGCTTCGAGGGCGGCGAGTTGCGGGTTCGGGTTCGTGTCGTCGAGGACGCGGAAGAGTTGCTCCTTCGCATGCAGATAACTGGCGGCACGATCGCCACCGATACAGACACCGATCGTCCCGGCGCTGCACCCCTGTCCCTGTGCCTGCCAGACGGCGTGCAGGAGGCACTTGCGCACGCCGTCGAGATCACGCCCCGCCCGGCCGAGGTGCGGCAACTCCATCGGCAGCGAGTACTGGATATTCTTGTTCTCGCAGCCCGCGCCTTTGAGGAGCAGTTTCACTTCGATCTCGTCCCGCTCCCACTGCTCGAAGTGGATTGTCGGGCTACCGGGGCCGAGATTGTCGCCGCTGTTCGCGCCGGTCAACGAATCCACCGAGTTCTCGCGCAGTTTGCCGCGCCGCGTTGCCTCCGCGATCGCTTCCTTGATCTGCCGCTTCAGGACGATCTGATTCGTGCCGACCGGCGTGCGTACCTCGAAGGTCAGCCAGCCCGTGTCCTGGCAGAGCGGCCCGACTGTCTCACAGGCCATGTCAATATTGGTGGTAATGACGCCGAGCGCCTGCGCGGAGCGTTCTCCCGTCTCCGTCTCGACCGCGCGCGCCATTGCCCGCCGTACATCGGGCGGCAGGTTCGTGGAGGTCTCGGTAATCAGTACCAGCATGCTGTCGCGAAATTCGTCCATCGTCGTTCGTCCTCACGATTGGCAGAGCGAGTGGTGCGGGATGTACCCGAAGTGGCGATTAATGTACCACGAAGGCGCGCCTATCGGCGATCCTTGCCATTGGCAATGTAATTCTGTAAAATCCAACCGTCGTTTCTGCGTTGTATGATGCGCGATGGAGGAGAGAATGAAAGCGCAAGCGCAAAAAACAAAGATCGTGCGGCAACTGCGCAGTGGTCAGGTCACGATTCCCGTCGAGTTCCGACGTGCGTTGGGCATCGAAGAGAAGGGGATGCTACAGATGACGCTTGCGGATGGCGAACTGCGGATTAAGCCGCTCCATGTCCGGGAAGCCGGGACGGGATCACCGTGGCTGAAGGCTCTCTACGACTACTTCGCACCTGTGCGAGAAGAGGCAATTGCAAAGGGCTATACCGAGGAGGAAATCAACGCCGCAATTGACGAAGCGGTGCGTGCCTCGCGCGCCGACCAATGATATGGGCTGTCTTTGATACGGTCGGTTTTGTGCGCGGGCTGATCAATCCGCTCAGTCGCTGGGGACACGTTCTCTTCGACTACGCCGATGATTATCAATTGATTGTCTCCGAACCCATCGTTCTGGAAGTGCTGGATGTCTTGCGACGCCCGGCGGTCGTGCGTTTATTCAAGACGTTGCCTGGCCGCGACGTTGCGGCTATTGTTGCGATTCTTACCGATGCCGAATTCGTTGAGGTGCGAGAGATCCCCGCCGTTAGCCGCGATCCGAAGGACGATAAATTTCTTGCCACGGCGGTACTGGCCGGTGCGGATTATCTCGTCAGTGAAGATCAGGATTTGCTCGTGCTTCAGGAATACAGCGGTGTTCGCATCGTGAATGCCGCCACGTTTCTCAGTCTGCTCGGTGCATAATTCGCCACCAACCGGAAGGGATATTGCTTCGCGATGATGGATGCGTGGCGTCTGCTTGGGCGCATCTACACCCGGCTCTTTCACCATGATGTCTGGAATATCGGCATTGTGGATGTGCCGATTCATACCTTTCTGACGCCCGGCGCGCGGCCTCCGGTGCGCTGGCTACCGGAACCGCCACGCGGGTCATTTCTCGCCGACCCCTTCATGATTGAGACAGACGATGGCCCGGTGATCCTCGCGGAAGGATTCTCCTATGCCGCCGGAAAGGGACATATCGCGGCTCTTATATCCACACCGGAGGGTGAGTTCGGGCCACCGACGCCGATCATCGCGGAGCCGGTGCATCTCTCGTATCCCTATGTCGTACGACACGCGGGGCGCATCTTCTGCATCCCGGAGAGTGGCACGGCGCGCGCTGTCCATTGCTACGAGGCAACGGCCTTCCCGTACCAATGGGAGCGACGCGCCACACTGATCGAAGGGTTCGCCGCCCTCGACGCGACGGTTTTCCGGCACGAGGGCCGTTGGTGGCTGCTCTGCTCCGAGCAGGATGGCACGCCCGGCACGACGCTCCACGCCTGGTACGCGGCTGATCTTCTCGGCCCGTGGGTACCCCACGCTGCCAACCCCGTGAAGCGCGATCTCCATTCCAGCCGCCCGGCCGGGACGCCGTTTGTCCACGACGGACATCTCTATCGCCCCGCGCAGGATTCCACCCGCACCTACGGCGGCGCGGTCGTCATCAACCGCATTCTCCGTCTGACGCCGACCACGTTCGCGGAAGAACCCGTCACGACCGTCGCGCCCTACGTGGACAGCCCCTACCGCTATGGTCTCCACACGCTTTCCGCTTGCGGCGAGTTCACGGTCATTGACGGCAAGCGCCATCGCTTCATCCCGCGCGAGTTCCGTCGCGTGCTGGGGAGGGTGGGCAGTCAGCAGTCGGCAGTCGGCAGTCGCCGGAAATAAACGAGCGAAGCGCTTTCGCTTCCACCTACCGACTACCGACTGCCGATCGCGATGCTATACTCGCACGGATGGATTAGTGGTCGCAGGCTTTCCGGCCTGTCCCGCGTCGCCGGGAGGCAAGAGACATTCTCATCCAGACCGAACATGAACGACGTGCCAGCGATGATGCAGCATCTGTCACATGGGATGCACGACGCGGTGTCATTGTGCAATTTGGATTGGTCGCGCTGCTCGTTGTCCTCTTTCTCGCGCTCGGCGTGGTCGTGAAATCGGGCCGGACGCTCGCCTTTGATGAGCGCGCGCATCGCGTCGTGCGTGGCCCGGTACCGACGGAGTTCGAGGAGGATGACACTTCTCTCCGCACGCGGCTCATGCACCTCGGCGTGGATGTTGGCACGGCGGCAGTCTTTTTCGTGCCGCTGACCGCGCTCGTCCTCGTCAGGCTGCGTCGCCGCCGCGCCGCTCTCCTCCTCCTCCTCAGTATCGGCGGATCGGTCGTGATGACGCTGTGCCTCAAGGGTATCTTCCAGCGTACGAGGCCCGGCCAGTTCTGTTCCCACGGGCCACTCTGCGTCATCAACTACCTCTATCCCAGCAACCATACCATCCTGAGCCTTGTGAGCTACGGCCTGATCGGCGCACTGATCGCCGCGCGGCTTGCGGGCCTGCGCCGGGCACTCGTCATTCTTTTTGTCATCTTGGTCGTTGGCTTCGTCGCGATCAGTCTCGTCTATCTGAACACCCATTATCTCACCGACGTGGTCGGTGGCCTCTTAATCGGGAGCGCCTGGCTGATCGTTTCACTCCATCTTTTACGCCAGATCGAGGCGTAACTGCACGCCTTCCCTCACCCAAATCCATGTCTCGACGCGTATTTGCGTCGCGGGCGTCATAAAGTGTGTCAATGGACCGTTATACAAATAGCGACGGGAGGGAACACGTATATGCTCGTCAAAGAAAACTGTGCTTCGACGCTGATGAACCTGACAAATCGCTGGATAAACGGAAGTGAACGAGGAATCAGGCGTCATATTCTGAATAGGCTGTCATCAGAAACCCCTTGACGTGATAGCAAGTACGCTATTGAACTGCGGTATCGTTCTTACATCGAGTACGGGAAAGGCAGTCAAGCGACTGACGAACCGAAGGAAAGAACAGTATCGCGGAGGGTGTGACAATGATTGCAACGGGTAATGCGAACATCAAGACGGAACGGGAAACGACGGATCTGACAATCAGCGCGGCGCCGGTACTTGTGACCGGGGCGGCGGGCTACATCGGTTCGATCCTCGTCCGGCGGCTGTTGCATCGCGGCTACCGCGTCCGCGTGCTGGACCGTCTGATGTACGGCGACGACGCGATTCGCGACATCCTCTCCCATCCGCATCTGGAGATGGTCGTCGCGGACTTCCGGGACCGGATGGTCGTCGCCCGTGCCGTGCAGGGCGCGAGCGCGGTCATCCACCTCGGCGCGATCGTCGGTGACCCGGCCTGCGCGATTGACGAAGATTTCACGATCGGCACGAACTTCGAAGCGACCCGCATCCTCGCGGACGCCGCCAAACAGGCGGGTGTCGGGCGGTTCATCTTCGGCTCGACGTGCAGCGTCTACGGCGCGAGCGCGGAGATGCTCGACGAGACCTCCGCCCTCAATCCCGTCTCGCTTTACGCGAACACGAAGATCGCCGCCGAGCGCGCGCTCCTCGACCTGCAGGATGCCGATTTCGCGCCGGTTATCATGCGCTTCGCGACGGCATATGGCCACTCCTACCGCCCGCGCTATGACCTCGCGGTCAATGTCATGACGGCGAAGGCCGTTACGGATGGGCGGATCACGATCCACGGCGGCGACCAGTGGCGGCCGTTCGTGCATGTGGACGACGTCGCCCGCGCTCTCGTCCTCGCCCTCGAAGCGCCGATTGCGACGGTCGCCGGTGAGATGTTCAATGTCGGCTCGGACGAGCAAAACCATCAGTTGAAGGAAGTCGGCGACATCATCCAGCGCCTGATCCCGCACGCCACCGTGCTGACGAACGACCTGGTGACGGACAAGCGCAACTACTACGTGCAGTTCACGAAGATCCGCGAGACGCTCGGCTTCACGCCGCTCCATACGCTCGTGGAGAGCATCGTCGAGATGAAGGAGGCGCTCGATACGGGCGAGGTGCTGGACTACCAGGATCGCCGGTACAACAACCATCAGTTTCTCAGCCAGATCGTCAGTGAGGTCGCGCAACAGCGCCGCCCGTTCGCCACTAGCCCCATCGCGATCACCAATACGATGGAGCAATTGATGTCCGTCGCGTGTGATGACTGAAGAGGGGAAGTCGGCAGTCGGTAGTCGCCAGTCGTGAGAAGTGATTCATCTATCCGCTGGTTACCACCGACCGCCGACTGCCGACTGATTGTCCGCACCAGCAGGAACGGAGAAAGCACCGTGGTTCTCGAAATGATGCCGAAAACGCAGCAGAAGATCTACCTCTCGCCGCCCCACATGTCCGGCCTCGAACAGTCCTATGTGCAGGATGCCTTCGCGACGAACTGGATCGCGCCCCTCGGCCCGCATGTGGACGCCTTCGAGCGGGAATTCTGCGAAATTACCGGCGCGGCGCACGCCGTTGCTCTCACCTCCGGCACAGCCGCCCTCCACCTGGCGATGATCCACCTCGGCGTCGGCCCCGGCGACGAGGTGCTCGGCTCAACCTTCACCTTCTCCGCCAGCGTTAACCCGATTGCCTACTGCGGTGCGCGCCCAACCTTTATTGACAGCGAGCGCACCTCCTGGAACATGGATCCGGCACTCCTGCGCGAGACGCTGGCGAAGCGGGCACAGGCGGGCAAACTGCCGAAGGCCGTCATCGTCGTGGATCTCTACGGCCAGGCCGCCGACCTCGACGCCATCAAAGCCGCCTGCGACGACTACGGCGTGCCACTCGTCGAGGACGCCGCCGCCGCCGTCGGCACGACCTACACGGGGCGGCACGCGGGCACGGTGGGGAAATTCGGCGCCTTCTCCTTCAATGGTAACAAGATCATCACGACCTCCGGCGGTGGCATGCTCGTCTCGGACGATGGCGAGGCAATTGCCCACGCGCGCAAACTGGCGACGCAGGCGCGCGATCCGGCCGCCCATTACCTGCACACGGAGATCGGCTACAACTACCGCCTCAGCAATATTCTCGCGGGGGTTGGGCGCGGCCAGCTCGTGGTGATCGAGGACCGGGTCGCCAGGCGGCGCGCGAACTACGACGCCTATGTGCGCGCGCTCGGCGATCTGCCCGGCATCACCTTTCAGCCGGAAGCGCCCTGGGGCCGGCACACGCGCTGGCTGATCAACATCCTCATTGATCCTGCGGCGTTCGGCGCGGGCCGCGAAGTCGTGCGGCAGGCACTCGCGGCGGAAGAGATCGAGTCCCGCCCGCTGTGGAAGCCGATGCACACGCAGCCCGTCTTCGCGGGGTGCGAGCACATTGGCGGCGCGGTGGCGGAAGAGTTGTTCGCGACGGGGCTGTCGCTGCCTTCCGGCTCGACGCTCACTGAAGATGATTTGGCGCGCATCGTCGGCGTGATCCGCCGCTGCGTCCGCTAGCGTTGATGACAGAGATGGTGGAGCAGGCTGCAGCCTGCTCCACCGACATATTCCGGCAATGAGAAGGGAACGTGACGCGATGGGGTTGATGGAGTACGGGAAGATTATTCGCCGCTGGTGGTGGCTGCCGGCGCTCGGCGCGCTTCTCTTCGCGACCGCCGGATACGCCCTCAGCGCGCGGCAGCAGCCCCAGTACCTGGCTTCGGCGCGCCTGCTGGTCAATCAAGTCCAGACGCCCGGCCCATCGTCCTACAACGATCTCCTGACGAGTGAAAAACTGGCGACGACCTACACGCAACTGCTGCAAAGCCCGTCGCTCCTCGATGACACAGTGAAGCAGGTCGGCCTGCCGATCACGGCGGAGACGCTGAAGAAGCGGACGAGTGTCAGCGTTGTCCGCGCGACGCAACTGATCGAGGTGACCGTCTGGGATTACGATCCCGGCCGCGCCGCCGCGACCGCGAACGGCCTCGCGCGGCTCTTCGTCACGCGCGCGCAGGAGTTGCAGACGAGCAACACGCAGGTCGTTCTCCAACAAGTAGACCGCGATCTCGCCATGACGCAGGGCCCGATCACCGATATGTCGGCCTGCCTCGACCAACTCCGGACCAGTCTCGACGCAACGAGCGCCACGACGCTGGAGATTCAGCGGTTGCAGCAGCTTCTCGCGCAGTACGATCAGGATCTGCGCGACCTCCGCGCCCAGAGCGCGGACGCCTCCAGCCGCCTCAACCAACTGAAGACGACGCCCGATCCGACGGGCGCCTCGCAGACGGAAATCCAGCGCTTGCAGGACCAATTGACGCAGTCCGACCAGGATATGAAGGACATTCGGGCGCGCTACACCGATACGTCGAACCAACTCGATACATTGCGCGCCACCCCGATCGCGGGGAGCGTCGCACAGGGTGACGCCCAACGGTTGCAGGATCAACTGACACAGTATCAGACCAAATATACCCGCCTGCTCGACACGCGGCAGACGATCACCGTCGCGCAGGCACAGGGCGCCGCCGCCGTCACGGTCGCCGATCCCGCGCGCATCCCAAATGCGCCGATCTCGCCGACACCGCGCAAAAACGCGCTCCTCGGCGGCGCGATTGGTTTACTCCTGCTCGCCGGCCTTGCCCTGCTGCTCGACTTCCGGGATGACCGCATCCACGAACCGGCGGAGGCCGCGCATACATTTGGTGTGCCGCTCCTCGGTATCCTCGGCGCATCGCGCGGCAACAAACCGCTCCTGCTCACCGACACCGAATTGCCGAACATCGAGGCGTACCGCGAAGCGCTCCGCCATGTGCGGGCGACGATGGATGCCGGGCTGTCGGCGGGCGGGGCGGCAATCGCAATCAGCAGCGCGCGGCCAGGTGAGGGGAAGAGTGTCACCGCCGCGAACCTCGCCCTACTCGAAGCGCAGGCGGGCAAGCGCGTTTTGTTGATTGACGCCGATGTGCGCGAGCCACGGCTCCATACACTGCTTGGCCTCCGCAACAATCAAGGCCTCAGCGCCTATCTCGCGCGGACGCAGCACGGGAGCCAGCCGAAGTTCCAGGAAGGGCCGCTCGGCATCACCGTTCTGACCGCCGGATGGGTGCTTGCTCACCTGCCCGACCTGCTCGGCTCGCCCCGGATGGTCAATCTGATCGCGGATGTGCGCGATCAGTTCGACATCATCCTGCTCGACACCGCCCCCGTCCTCTCTGATGCCGACACGCTCGCTTTGCAACATGCAAGTTACGGCACGGTGCTCGTCGTGGACGCGCGTCGCACCGGCACGCGGATGCTCGAGCGGGCGATCACCGCCCTGAATGGCGTCTACGGCAAGACGCTCGGCATCGTCCTGACCAAAGACAAGAAGCGTGCGGGCGTGTACAATGGTCACAGCTATCACATGGCGACGCATGAAGAAAGCGCAGATAACACTCTGGTTTTAACGGAGTCGGCGGAGAGCGACGATGCTCTGGTTTTTACGGAGCCGGCGGAGAGCGGGACCGCCGGCC
>JBPCPB010000034.1:0-19456 GCA_050999735.1 Thermomicrobiales bacterium
GCATGAACCGACTGAAGCAGTGGCGCAGCGTGGCGACGCGGTACGAGAAGCGGGCGACGAACTATCGGGCGATGGTCGTGATCGCCGCCCTCATGCTCTGGCTCGATTCGTCGGACACGCCCTAGTAAGAACCCCTTTCCCGAGAGCGAGGAGAAGCAGTTTCTTCGGCGCTTGCATCTCCAATACTTGTCTGAAAGAAAGTACATAGTCGGACGAAATCTAAACTATCTGGGTCTCCCATCTGCGGACATGATTGATGTTCGCCTTTGGGCGCACGTCATAGATCACATCACAGCAATCGAGCGTGACCCGGATATCGCACTCATGATGCTGCAAAAGGCACAACGACTTGGGGTAAGAGGTCGATTGACGCTGCTGGAAATGGGACTAGTGGATGCTATGAATATGATGGCTGCGGAGGAAGCAAGTTTGCCGCCGCTTTCGATCTCTCAGCAACAAAAGCTACGTGAGGCTCGGGGTATCGGCTATGACATTGTGAACTTCGATATGTGCGGTGGATTTCTCTACCCCACACTTGATAAGGATAGCGATAATGCACGCGTCTTTCGCTACCTCGTAGATTTTCAAGCACGGCGGCAGCGCTCATTCTTTTTACTGGTTACTTACCAGATCAAAGATACGGGTGCAGATGAGTACGATAAGTACATAGACGGCACTCTTTCCACCCTAAGTGACACGCTTACCTCGCTGGGGAGATCGACTGCCAACGTAACGAACGTTAGAAACTTCTATCTTGCAAAAGGAAGCCTCAGCGGTCAATCTCCCCATCTTCGTCGGTATCGTTTCTCGATTCCTGTGTTCTTACATGAAGTGGCAGATTACGCTTTTCAGGTAAATGCTCTGGGTTCTTGGTATTACAAGAATCTCTACCATCTGATAGTATCCTTTGATCTGCGGCAAGGGGGTAGCGTTCTTGGCCGAGGACCTTGGCCACCCTATGATGAAGTCAAGCAACTCTTGGAAGTGCCGTTGGTTCGCTTGAAGTACGATAAGAAAACAAGCGAAATCCAAGAGACGGCGCTGAAAGCTCCGTCATTGTAGCCCCACATTCAAGGCCTCGAAGGCTCGTCGGCATGATTGGGTATAAAAATGAGTGATAAATCAGCGATAGAATGGACGGATGCGACTTGGAATCCCGTAACGGGATGCACACAGGTTAGTCCTGGCTGTGATCACTGTTATGCGCTTACATTCGCTGAACGATTTCGTGGCGTGCCCGGTCATCCTTATGAACAAGGTTTTGACCTGAAACTATGGCCGAATCGGCTGGAAATCCCGCTACAGTGGAAAAAGCCAAGGCGAATCTTCGTGAACTCGATGTCTGATCTCTTCCATAAGGATGTTTCCGACGAGTATATTCGCCGAGTCTTCAACGTCATGATAAAGGCGGATTGGCATAACTTCCAAATCCTCACGAAACGAAGCCCCCGACTCGCACACCTTGCCCCCTCGCTACCTTGGGCACCGCATATGTGGATTGGCGTTTCCATCGAACAAAATAGCCTTGTCTGGCGGGCCGATCATCTCAGAAAAGTGCCAGCGCACGTCCGCTTCATCAGTGCGGAACCGTTGTTAGGCCCACTACCTAATTTGAACTTGGACGGTATTCATTGGCTAATCACGGGCGGCGAAAGTGGGGCAGGACACCGGCCGTGTAACCCTGACTGGGTGCGCGATCTGCGAGATCGTTGTGTCGGAAGTGATGTTGCATTTTTCCACAAGCAATGGGGAGGTCGCACACCGAAAGTGGGCGGACGCTTACTTGATGGCAGGACATGGGATGAATTTCCCACTTTTCAGACCGTGAATCTGCACGCAGAGCAACTGAAACTCATATAGATAACGCAGTTCGGGCAATCTCTGGAAGGGCCATACCCCACACGCGCTGAGGAAGCAGCCGGATGGCGAGAGAAGAAGAGACGCGCGCATCGCGGTTGCCGACGATCTACACACTCGGCCACTCGACGTTGCCATTGGCTGACTTTCTCACGTTGCTGAATGCATACGAAATCGCCGTGCTGGCGGACATCCGTACAGTGCCGCGCTCGCGGACGAACCCGCAGTACAATGCGGAGACGCTCGGCGAACCTCTCGCGGCGCACGGGATTCGTTACGTCCATCTCACACGATTGGGCGGCTTGCGGGGGCGACGGAAGGACCTGCAGAGCGGCATGTCCCCAAATGATAGCTGGCAAAATACCAGTTTCCGCAACTATGCCGATTACGCCATGACGCCGCCCTTCCGCGCAGGGCTGGATGAACTACTCGCCCTCGCGGCCGGCCCGACGGCGATTATGTGCGCGGAGGCGGTCTGGTGGCGCTGTCACCGGCGGATCGTCGCGGATTACCTCATCACGCGCGGCGCGACGGTCTTCGACATCGTGCCGCCTGCGCCCGCCAAGCCGCATCAACTGACGCCTTTCGCACAGCCGCAATCGGACGGCACGATCCTATATCCGGCGACATGATGGATCGTCCGTCGCCTGGTTACGCAATTACGATCGTCTCAAGGAATGCGCGGACGGTCGCGTTGTAGTGATCGGGCTGTTCCATGTTGTTCAGATGGCCGACGCCGGGGAAGATAATCGTGCGCGCGTTCGGTATCTCCCCAATCAGGCGGGCGCCGAGGGCGGGCGACGTTACTTGATCCTGCTCGCCACAAAGGACGAGCGTCGGCACACGGATGCGCGGCAGGACGGCGCGCACGTCGGCATGGGCGAGGGCAATTGCCGCACTACGGAACCCGACCGGATGGATCTGTGCGACCATCGCTTCCACTTCGCGGAGCAGATCGGCGGGCGGGCCCGGGGCGAGCAATTGCGGTGCGCGGGCGCGGGCGTATGCGGTGGGCGTCATCGTTTCCAGCGCGCGCAGTCGTGCCTGAAGGCGCGTCTCGCCGTCGTCGCGTGTCACATCGCCGCCGAGCGTCGTGTCCGAGAGGATCAGCGATGCGACACGGTCGGCATGATTGCGATAGAACTCCTGCGCGAGCACGCCGCCCCACGACTGGCCGAGGAGATGGGCCTCGCGAATTTCCAAACCATCGAGGAAGCCTGCGAGGTACTCGGCATATTCCGCCATCGGCCAGTCGCGCGGCGGATCGGATGAGCGTCCATAGCCCGGCGCATCCCACGCGATCACGTCGAAGGCGTCGGAAAGTCCATCGAGTTGCGTCCGCCATGCGGAGGCGTTCGCGCCGATCCCATGCATGAGCACGAGCGGCGGCCCCGCTCCCGCGCGGTCGTAGGCGATCCGCACGCCGCGCACCGTGACGTCTCCTGTCGTTATCATCTCATCCTCCGCTTTCTGCATTGATATCCGGCTCGAAATCCACTTCCATCGCCGCGTGATCGCTTAGTTTGTTGAAGCCAAGCCCAGTGTATGTCTCCGGATGCGGCGCGCGGAACGCTTCGAGATAGCGGCATTCTTTCGCTCCGAGCGCGCGCGACGCGAGGACATGATCGAGGCGGAAACCATTTTGTGAGACTGGATGATACCAACTGAACTCCTGGCGCGCATAGCCATGCAGCGCGCGGTAGACATCGGCGAGGTCGAACGCGGCAAGGCCCGTCACCACCTGCCGCTCGCTCGCGTGCATCGCGGCATTCGTGATCGCGGATGCGCCATCTTTACGCCGGGTCTGCCCGAAGGTAATCACGTCGCCCGCCGCCGTTTCGTGTTGCGGCAGATTGAAGTCGCCGCAGAGGATACGGTATCGTTCCGCCGCGCGGGCGAGTCCCAAATAGAGCCGTTCCAGCGTCTGAATGCGCACATCGAGGTCGCGGCCGCCATAGCCGACCGGGACATAGATCGTGTGCACCTCAATCACGCCCCACGGCGATGTGATGGCCACCGAGAGCAGCCGTTCTGGCCACGGGAGAGCGATCATCGCCGGAGCGATGGTACACGGCCATCTGCTCGCGATCAGCACGCCACTGGCGCGCTTCCCACCGAGGCCCGCATCCGCTCCGGCAAAGCCATCAATGACCGGCGCGAAGCCCGCCCGTTCAAGCGCGCTCCGGTATTCCGGGATGCGTTTGATATGCACTTCCTGCAAGGCGATGATGTCTGACGCACGGTCGGCGAGCGCCGCGACCTGATACGGAATCCGCGCCTGCCCCGCGCGGGCGACATTCCATGAGATCAGCCGCATTGGTGTTCGACGCTCCTTCCCACGAATGCGACGGACATCGTACCTCATGCGGCACGACGCGACGCGGCGCGGCGCGTGCGGCGCCGGATGATGCGATACACTCGTCTGTACATAGGAGCGCGAACGGTTGACGCGAAAGGAGCGACCAAATGGCCGAGTGGTCCGATCATGATGTCTCGATCAATGGGCTGACAATTCATTATTACCGGATGGGTCAGCGAGAGAAGCCACCGGTGATTCTGCTGCATGGGTTCTCCGATAGCGGGCTGGCATGGACGCGCCTCGCTACGGACCTCGCACCAGACTACGACCTGATTATGCCCGATGCCGCCGGTCATGGACGCACGGGCGGGCCGGGACCGGACGGGTTCCGCTCGCGTGCGGTCTCGGATGTGATCGCACTGATTACTTCCCTCGGGTTGGAGCGCCCTGCCCTGATCGGGCATTCGATGGGCGCGCGCACCGCCGCTGGTGTCGCGGCAGAAGCGGGCGATGGCGTCCGCTGCGCCATACTGGAAGACCCTCCATGGCGCGATGCGTCCCCCGAACCGCGCCGGGAAGACGCGGGCGAACCTGTGCGGCCCAGTCTCGCCCCGACCGGCAGCCCGCGCTGGGCGGAATGGCTGCGGGAATTCAAGACGCTCAGCCCGGCCGAGCGGATTGCGCAGGCGCGGGTGGAGCGTCCGCTATGGGCGGAAGAAGATCGCGTTCCCTGGGCGGAAGGCAAGGCGTTGTTTAACCTCGATCTCGTTAGCGAGCTTCCCGTTGATCCTCCGCCGTGGCGCGACACCGTCCGCAAGATCACCTGCCCCGTCCTGCTGATTACCGCCGATCCGGCACGCGGCGGGATTGTCACACCGGCTGTGGCGAACGAAGCGGCGCATCTCTGGCGTACGGGACGTATCGTTCAGATCGCTGACGCAGGCCACAATATTCGCCGCGATCAGTACGAGCCGTTCCGTGCGGCGGTCATCGCGTTCCTCAAGGAGAATGTCTGAAACGAAACCGCATGAACCGCAGCGACGCGAAGTGCGCAGAGGACGCAAAGAAAGAGAAAGAAGTGAGAAATAAAACAATCTCTTCATTTTCCCTTGGCGTCTTTGTGCCCTTTGCGGTTCATTCGGGTTCGATGCAAGGAGAGATGCATGCCGGGTTTGCGGACGATCACGACGATTGACGCCCATGCGGCGGGAGAACCGCTGCGGATTGTCACAGCGGGGTTGCCGCCGCTACCGGGCGCGACGATGCTCGCACGGCGGCAAGCAATGCTGGCCCATCACGATGACCTTCGCCGTATCCTGATGTGGGAGCCGCGCGGCCATGCCGATATGTACGGCTGCATCCTCACGCCGCCGGTCACGCCCGAGGCGGCGTACGGTGTCCTTTTCATGCACAACGCGGGGTACAGCACAATGTGCGGCCACGGTATCATCGCCCTGACCACCGTACTCCTCGAAACCGGGCAACTGCCGTGCGCCGAACCGGTGACGGAGGTTGGCTACGACACGCCTGCCGGGTTCGTCCTCGCCTGCGCGCAGATCGAGGGAGGCCGCGTGTGCCGCGTCACCTTCCGCAATGTACCGTCGTTCGTCCACACGGCCGGGCTGCGGATTGTCATAGATGGCGAGCCGGTCGTCGTGGATGTCGTCTTCGGCGGGGCGTTTTATGCCCTCGTCGAGGCAACGGCGCTCGACGTGCATCTTATGATACGGCCAGAGCACGTCACGGAACTGATCGCACGCGGCATGGCGGTTAAGCACGCCGTGGAAGCAGCGACCGCGATCATCCACCCCACGGAGCCGGAACTGCGCGGCATCTACGGCACGATCATTACCGGCCCGGCGGACGGGGCCGGAGCGCGCCATCGCAATGTGACTGTCTTCGCGGAAGGCGAGGTGGACCGTTCGCCGTGCGGCACCGGCACCGCCGCGACGACCGCCGCCTTCGTCGCCCGTGGCATCCTCGCCATCGGTGACGAGTGGGTCAATGAGAGCATTATCGGCACGCACTTCTCCGGGCGGGCCATCGAGGAAACGCGCGTCGGCGGCTATCCGGCGATCATCCTGGACGTCGGCGGGCGTGGCTTCATCACCGGCTACCATACCTTCATCCTCGATCCCGAAGACGAGGCGGGGCGGGGTTTTCTCGTCCGGTGAGTTGCACGCCGCCATCCGGGAAGGAGGCGCGAGGCCAATGATGCTGCCTTCGCCACATCTGATTGCCCGCATCGAACGTCTCATGGGCGTGCGCACGGTCGTATGGAAGCAGATGCAGGGCGGCTACACACCGGCCGGGCGGTGGAGCGTCCGATTCAGTAATGGTACGTCAGCCTTCGCGAAGGTGGGCACGACGGCGGATACCGCATCGTGGTTGCGCGCCGAATATCGCATCTACTCGCAGGTTGTCGCGGAGTACCTGCCCACCTTGCTTGGTTGGGAAGACGGCGATGAACCGATCCTGCTCCTCGAAGACCTGAGCGCCGCGTTCTGGCCGCCGCCATGGTCGCATGAGCGCGTCGAGCAAGTGCTTGCGACGCTCGCTGCTGTTGCTATGACATCCCCACCGCCGGGTCTCCCCGCGCTGGCGTTGAGCAAGGATCGGCTGGCAGGTTGGACGCGGGTGGAGGATGACCCCGCGCCTTTCCTCTCGCTCGGTCTCTGTTCACCGGCATGGCTCGAAGCATCTCTGCCGTCGCTCCTTGCGGCGGATGCGGCGGCGGTTCTGGACGGCGACAGTCTCGTCCATCTCGATGTCCGCAGCGACAACCTCTGCTTCGTCGGGGACCGTGTCGTGCTGGTGGACTGGAACCTTGCCTGCCGGGGGAATGCCGCGTTGGATGTTGCGGCTTGGCTGCCGAGCCTCGCCGCCGAGGGCGGGCCTGATCCGATGGCGATCATGCCGGACGAGCCAGCGCTCGCCGCTTTGATGAGTGGCTTCTTCGCGGCGCGGGCCGGATTGCCGCCGCCGGAGGGCGCGCCGCGCGTCCGGGGTGTACAGTTATCTCAACTGAAGCGCGCGTTGCCCTGGGCCGCCGCGTCACTCGGTTTGCCGCCACCCGCATAGAAAGGAAACACCGCATGGACGCCCCGATGCCCGTGATTGTCTTCTCCGACTATGTCTGACCATACTGCTATCTGGCTGAGGGTGCCTTGGCCGAACTGGCAGCGACGCATGATGTCGAGATCGAATGGCTCGCCTACGAATTGCGCCCCGAACCCGCGCCGCTGCCGGACATCACCGGGCCGGGCGGCGAGCGGTTCCGGCAGAATTGGGAGCGCGGTGTCGCGCCGATGGCCGCGAAACTCGGCGTGGAGATGCACTTTCCGCCTTTTAAGTCGCGCTTGCGGCAGGCGCACGAGGTGGCGCTCTATGCCCGCGACCACGACCGGTTCGAGCCGATGCGCGTTGCCCTCTTCCGCGCCTTCTTTGTCGAGAATCGGGATATCGGCGAAGTAGACGTACTCGCAGACATTGGCGCGTCAGTCGGGCTGGATGCGGACGATCTACGCACCGCGCTTACAGCGGGGCGGTACACCGATCAGGTGATCGAGCAAGAGCAATTAGCCGCGCAGGTCGGCATCTCCGCCGTGCCAACAATCGTCATCGGGCAGGTCGGCGTGCAGGGCGCGCAGCCATACGATGTTCTCCGGCAAGTCTACGAGGAAGCGCGCCGCCGAATAGAAGGTAGTCAAACGGAAAGCGATTGAACCGCACGAGCCGCAAAGAGTGCGGAGGGCGGTCTAATGATCGTGCGCCGTGGGATCGTTACGGGCGGGATCCACCTCCTCGATACCCATCAATTCGCCCTGCGCGAGCAGGGTGCGCTGCCCATACTGCCGGGCGCGTTCTTCGGCGGAGAGCGTCGCGGCGCAGGGCGTACCGAAGCGGGGCACGGCGAAGGGCAGATGCGTATCGCCGCGCGCCAGAATCTGTGCCCCGTTCCCGCCGTACCACGCGGTATATGAGCGAGCGTTCGCATAGTGACCAACGAAGGAGCGGCGAAAACGATTCCGGCTCCGGTTCGCGTGGGAGCGATGGAGAATGTGCCCCTGGAAGAAGACGACGTCGCCGGGATCCACGATCACCGGCACTTCCTGCCCGGTGTATTTGCGGGCGATCGCCGTCAGTCCGTTTATGTTCTCGTCCACATGGCTCGCGTTGTCAATCGGTGTAAGCCCCGCGAGCGCGTCCGGCGCGTGGTTCTGACCGATCTTCTCCACATCCGGGTAGATCGGCTCATGCTGCGTGCCGCCGGTCATCCAGAGACAGCCGTTCTCCTCGTCGGCACGATCGAGAGCGAGCCACGCGCCGCAGAGCGTATCTGGCTTCGTCGGGATGTAATAGGCGTCCTGATGGTATCCCTGCCCGGCGCTTCCCGGCGGTTTGAGAAAGAGCATTGTCTGCATCGCCATCACATCCGGCCCGATCAATGCTTCCAGTACATCGAGAATGCGTGGATGGAGGAGGAACCGCTCGTGGATTGCCACGTCGAGATGCGGCATGAAGGTGCGGTTGAAGAGCCGCTCGATCTCTTCCATCGTCCAGCCGCTAATCTTTTGCTTCATACCCGGCGGCGGGATACGCCCGGCGAGGATGTCATCGGTATGCGTGACAAGTTCCCACACATCGTCCGCGCCGACGAGACCGGGCACGACGAGATAACCCTTCGCGTGGATGGTGCGATACTGCTCGACCGTGACGCGGTACCGTTCCTGTCCGGCGCGGCGTTCGGCGGCTTCCAATGTCGTCGTCATGTGCGACTCCTGACCGTCAATGCATGATCCTGTGGCGGATCGTACCACGCGTGCTGATCGCATGCTGCCATTCCTGTTCACTCCTCATCCGCGTCGGTCAAAAAGGGCGCGAGGCCGCGCGCGACGGCGTCAGGGTCGTCGTGTTCGATGCCGTAGAGGGCTTCCTGAAGGAGGAACGTGCTGAGGTAGAAGCGGGCACGGGGTAGCATCGTTTCCATCGCGGGATAGGCGGCGAACCCCAACCGCACGAATGACTCGCCATAGGTGAGGAGGGCCGCGACATCGAGCGCCGGATCGCCCAGCCCTGCCGATCCGAAGTCAATCACCGCGGTCATCGCCCCCGCACGCGCATCCCAGAGCAGATTGCCGCTGCCGAAATCACCGTGGATGACGGTCGGCATAAAGGCGAAGTTATCTGGATCATCGAGGAAGGCCGCGAAACGGGCCGCGATCTGCTCTTGTGCGACGGCTGGCAGATGCGGGAAGAGCGCGGTCCGTATCTCTTCGTCCAGATCGGCCCAGAGTTGGCGCCAATCGGCGGCGGGCAGTAACGCCGCAACATGATCGGTGGGGATGCCGTGCAAGGCGCGCAGGAAGGTTGCCAGGTGCATCGCGAGCCGCCGCCTAATGACCGGGTCGGTAATCGCTGCGAACGTCTCACGCCAGAGCGGTTCGCCTGGGAGCATCCGGTATCCCGCGAAGACGTGCCCGACCGCGGGCGGCACGAGACGGCGGTAGGTTAGTTCCGGGATCGGCAGGGGAAGCGCGGAGCGAATCCGGTCGAGAAGGGCGATCTCCTTTTCCAGTTTCTCGATTCCCTCGGCGTGGCGCGGGAAGCGGAAGATCAGATCGCCGTTGACGATCAGGATGTCGTTGTATTGCCCCTCGTCGTTCAGGCGCATCCGCTCGATGCGCAGTGCAGGATACGCCGCGTGGATGGACGCGATGTAATCGGATCGTCGGATGGGCGAACTCATCGCGGCGCTCGTTAATCGCGAGCGGCTGCTACGCCGCGCCGGAAAGAAAATCGGGCGCTTTCAGTTCGAATCTCAGCGGCGTGTCGCATTGCAACGTTTCCGGTTCTGCCTGCTGCTTGCGCCGGACCTCTTCAACGATTTCGTTCACCTTATTGTTGAGACGAAGTGCAACTGGCCCGCGTAGATAATAACTTCCCGTCTTTTGATCGAGGCGTGCGGGAATTTCAGCGACGTAAACCGAAAATTCGCCGAAGTCGTACAACGTGGAGATAATTACTTCGATGCTATCGTTTGAAGTGCCGAGTTTCCCCTGGTATGGGCCAATCGTTCTCGTCACCGTCGTCGTGATCTCAACCTTTTTTCTCACCACCGATCACGCTCCGTTCGCCACAATCGTACGAGTGGACGATACATCGTGACGATTGCAACACCCGTGTCATCGTCACGTTCCACGCAGACATGGAGCCACCGTCCGCGAAAACGTATCTCCTGCCGCATACCGGGTACCATACCACAAAAGAGCCAGCGATTGCGTCGCGTATCTGCCTCAATAACAACACCTGAGACAACGACTTGAATCGCCTGTTCAAGGGTAAACCCTTCATCGAACATGTGAAAATCGGTATGCTCCTTGTCTATCTCGTAATCCCCGACTTCGACACAGAGCCGGATTTCTGCGATGGCCGCCGCATCAACCATCCGTCTGGCGTTGACGAAGCGCGGGGCGGAGCGTGTCCGCGATGATCTTTTCGTCGCCGGGCTGCATCGTCTGGGTGTTGATGATGATGCTGTTCGGCATCGAACTCGGACCGTTCGGCTCGAAGAGGTAGATGCGCGGGTCGCCCGTTGCCATCGCGAGGATGAGTGCGCGCGCGTCAATGCGGCTTTCCGGGGTGAAGCGGAGTTCGACGCGCGGTGTGATGTGCTCGCGCCCATCGTAGACGCGGCGGGCCTCGACACCGGGGAGACCATCGAGCCGTTCGAGCATGTAGTCCGCCTGCGCCTCCCAGCGCGCCATCTCGGCGGCGTGATCGAGGTGCAGATAGCGTTCGAGCGCGACGATCAGCCCGACAATATCCTCTTTTGCGGCTTTCGCGGCACGGCCTACGCTGTGGTTCGGGCTGCCGTTCGCCAGCGCGGCGCGGATCAGGTCGGCGCGCCCGGCGAGGATGCCGGAGGACTGCGGCCCATGCAGTTCCTTGCCGCCGCTATAGGTGACGAGATCCGCACCTTCCGCGATGAAGCGGGTCAGGTTCTCTGGCGGGGGCAGCATCGCCGCCGCGTCCACGAGCACCGGGACGCCGTGTCGGTGAGCGATCTCACACGTCTGCGGCAGTGAGAGCGCGCCCCGGCTCGCCCACGGCGACGCGAGGTACTCGACGAGTGCCGTTCGCTCCGTGAATGCCGCTTCGAGTTGATAGGGGATCGTGCCGTGACCGTAGCCGACCTCAACGACCGTCGCGCCCGCCACGCGGACAGCGTGATCGTAGCCGTTGCGGTGCGCGCGGTGAATGATCGCCTCGTTTTTCATGCCGCTGCTGTCCGGCAGGTGTGCGATCTTGATTGGGTCGGTCCCGGCCATGCAGGCGGCGGTCGCGAGCAGCAATCCCGCCTCCGCGCCGCCCGTTACCATGCCCGCCTCCGCCCCCGTCGCGCGGGCGATCACTTCGCTCGCTTTGACCTGCAATTCATCGAGGAGGATGTACGCGCCCGCCGCCTCGCGCATCGCGTCGAGCACTTCCGGCGGCATGATCGAGCCGCCGAGCCGCGTGTGCGTCCCCCGCGCATTAATCAGCGGCCGAATCCCGAGCCGTTCATAAATCCCGCTCATCGAATCCCCTCCACCTATCTTGAACCGCCAAGCCACTGCGGACGCCAAGAAAAGACTCACCACAGAGGACACGAAGGACACAGAGAACACAGAAAGACCTCATTGTTTTGTATTCTCTGTGTCCTCTGTGATCTCTGTGGTCTCTGTGCTCAACCCTTCTCTTTATTGTGATCTACCGCGGCCGGCGACGGGCCAGATGGCTTCGACGGCGCCGTTGCGGGTGGCGTAATAGCAGTCGTAGAGATTGACCGTCGTGCAGACGTGGCCGGGGATCACTTCGACCGTATCGCCGGGGCGAAGGTCGCGAGCGGGGCCTTCGACGATCATCGTCGTGTGCTCCTCGGAGAAGCCTTTGAACGTGATGCCCTCCGGATAGCCCTTGAGCGCCGGGGTGCCGTGGTCCGTGCCGAGCGTTTTGCGGCCAATGTCCAAAATCACGCGCTCCGGGAGCGGGCGGCTGATGACCGTCGCGAGGACGGTGAGCGCGGGCCGGAATCGCTCGCCGATGCCGCCGACACCCGCGTACGTGCTGTCCATAAAGACGTACGATCCCGCCTGCACCTCATCAAATCCAGCGGTCGTGCCGGTGTGCGCGAAGGTGCCGGTGCCACCACCGGAAACGATACCGACCGGGATACCCGCCGCCTCGATTGCCCGGCGCGTCTCGATGATCGGCGCCATCGCCGCCGCGACGCGCCCCGCGCGCTCGTCGTTGTCCGTGATGTTGACGAGATGCCCCTCGTACGCCTGGATGCCCCGGAAGCGGATGCCGGGCAGGTCGGAGGCGATTCGTGCCAGTTGCACCGCCGCTTCGCCCGGCTCGACGCCGCAACGGTTCATGCCGGTGTTTACCTCGACCAGCACATCGAGTTCGACGCCCTGCGCCTCCGCCGCGCGGGCAAGGTCACGCAGGTTCTCTGGGTCGTCCACCGCGACGGTGACGCGCGTATGGTGCAGAAGGCCGATCAGGCGGGCAATCTTCGTCGGGCCGATGATCTGGTTGGCGACGAGGATGTCCTTAATGCCGGCTTCGGTCATCACTTCCGCCTCGCCGAGTTTGGCGCAGGTAATGCCGACCGCGCCCAAGGCGATCTGCTTATGTGCGATCGTCGGGCTTTTGTGCGTCTTCGCGTGCGGGCGCAGGCTCGCGGGCTTATCGCGGAAGAAATCCGCCATCGTTCGGAGGTTATGCTCCATCGCGTCGCAATCAATGACGAGGGCGGGCGTGTCAATCGCTGTCGTCGCCATACCAATCAGATTTCCCGGTCGTATTTCCGTTCGTGGCACCACAAACCCCCTTATCGCGACGCTTCGTCAGCCGTACCCATGCGCGGTACAGCTACTCTACCATAGGTCGCGCCGCGCGAAGAGCGGAAGGAAACAGCGGCCGGGCGCGACTCTAGCGAATGAAATGCGCATCCGGCGACCACGCATTCACGTATGGTCGCCGGATCATTTCGGGGTTGCCGCTCATGCCGCGGTTAGCGGAATGCCTTAACTGTTGAAGGCGCTAATGATCCGTAACGGGATAAAGATCGTGCCGATGGCGCCGATGATGATGCCCGCGATCGCGAGTCCCTTGCCTTTCTGCATCCCGTTCGCGCCATTGATCTGGATCAGGCCGATGATGGAGAGAATCAATCCGACGACGCTGATGAAGAAACTGAGGATGAAGCCGACCAGCGCCAGCGTGTTCATCTTCGCCTGAGTATACGGTGGCTGCCCATAGGGTTGCTGGCCGTATGGCGATTGGCCGTATGGCGGCGGCTGTCCATACGGTGGTTGTGGGGTGTATCCCGGCGGTTGCGGTGGGGGATTGGTACTCACGGTGATTCCTCCAATACGCTTTCCACTCGAAGCGAAAACCTTACGCAGTCGGCGGGGCTGTACAAAGGTCTTAAGCGAACATCTCTCGGCGCTTCCTGGCTTCGGGAGCGATCCAGAGCAGGTCGTTGGCCTGCAAATGAAGCGCACTGACAAGCAACTCTCGTTCCATAGCCAAGTCAGCATGCGCGTCTACGTTCACGATGGTGCCGGGATTCGGATCGCCAACATGCTTATACAGCATGGCGTTCGATCCATTATCGAGCCTGAGAACCGCGAACAGCAGGGTATCGAGATCATCAACATCCTCTTGAAAGCGTAGACCATAGCGACGCGCGAGTTCCTCAGGCTCGAAGGAAAGGACTGCAATCGCTCGACTGCTTCCACTCGGCCAGAGATTATTCGAGATACCATGTGAAGACCTCTGCATCTCCACTCCTCTCACGTCTGCGTGTTCTTGGTCACCGTGATCGCGATCCTGGCAGCATCACCTTCGACGGTGACGCCACGCCGTGGCCCATTGTATTCCGACCATTCGGGTCGTCCGGGCGGGCAGCCAGGATCGGGATCAACATCGGTGGTAAATTCGATCCCTCGTGTTCCATCGGGAAGCGGGCCATCATATGCTTTGACCTTCGGACGATTACTGGTAATTGACGGGTATCCCCAGAGTTCGCCTGAAGTCTCTTGCTGCACCGCAACATCAGATGTTTGTGTCGGAGACTCTTTACGGTGATAAACACGCGTCTGAGAGACCCGTTCCTGCACACTCCCTCCTACCGCCGAACCCGTACCGTGCATTGTCCATTACGGTGAAATTCGGACGGATAGGTTGGAAACCTACATCTCGCCTACGTTATACCACCAACATAACGCTCCGCGCGGATGGAAGCAACGAGAATATCGCAGGATACTGCTCCTGCCAGTATTCCCTGTAATCCGCGACTCGTTACTTCCCGGCCTCCTCAACGTACTGGACGAGGGAGCGGACCATCACGCCCGTCGCGCCCTTCGGGGTGTAGGGGCCATTCTCGGCGGTCGCGGCGCTCCCGGCGATGTCGAGGTGAATCCACGGCTTGCCCTCGACGAACTCGCCGATAAAGAGCGCTGCCGTAATCGCACCACCGCCGCGTCCGCCAGTGCTTTTTAGGTCCGCGATGTCGCTCTTCAGTTGCTCTTTGTATTCGTCCCACGTCGGCAATTGCCAGACGCGCTCGCCCGCGTTGCCCGCCGCCGCGAGGAAGCGATTCACCAGCCCCTGATCGTTGCCCATCACGGCGACGGCGACGCTGCCGAGCGCGATCATCTTCGCGCCAGTGAGTGTGGCGAGGTCAATGATTTCGTCCGCGCCCGCCCGCGCCGCATGGGTGACAGCGTCCGCGAGCACCATCCGGCCCTCGGCGTCGGTGTTGCCGATTTCGAAGGTCTTGCCATTGAGGGCGGTGACGACATCACTGGGGCGCATCGCCGTGCCGCTCGGTATGTTTTCCGCCGCCGCCATGATGCCGATGACGCGGACGTTCGGCTTCACCTGTGCGATCGCGTGCATTGCGCCGAGCACTGCCGCGCCGCCGCCCATGTCCGTCTTCATGGAATACATGCCGTCCTGTGTCTTCAGGTCGAGGCCACCGGAGTCGAAGGTGATCGTTTTACCGACGAGGGCGACCGTCTTCTTGGCGCCGCCTTTCGGCTCATAGACCATCTCGATCAGCCGGGGCGGGGCGGCACTCCCCTTGCCGACGGAGAGGATGCTGTTGTAGCCGCCACTCGCCAGCGCCTTCTCATCGAGCACTTCGCACGGCAGGCCGGATTCCCGCGCCACCCGCTGCGCCCATGCCGCGATCTCCGGCGGCGTTTTGTCGTTCGAGATCGTGTTGACGAGGTCCCGCGCCAGCGCGACGCCCGCCGCAATCGCCTGCCCGCGCGCGATAGCATCGTCCGCAATCGAGCCGGATGACCAGAGTTCGACCGATGTGATCTCGTTGCCGGATTCCCCGCCGCTCTTGTAGCGGGCGAAGCGATACTGCGCGAGCGTCATTCCCTCAACGACCGCGCTGACCGCGTCGGCATCCGCGCCATCGGGCAGCAGGGCGGCGACAGTGCGCGCCCCCTGCTCCTGCGCCCGCTTGATCGCCGCACCGTACGCCCGGCGGAGCGATTCGCCGCGCAGCGTCGGGTCGCCGCCATCGCCGGTTCCGGTGAGGACGAGCATGCGGGCGGGCAGTTTACCGAAGGTCGGGACGGCGGCCACCTGCCCCGGTTTGCCCGTAAACCCGGTTGCATCGAGTACGGGGGCGAGTTGCCCACTGAAGCGGTCGTTGCCATCCAGCCCGCTCGGCACGCCCGCACCCGCGCGGACGGGCAGAATCAGCGCGTCCGCACTCGCCGTCAGCGCATCCCCGGATTTCGTCGTGATCGTCAGCGCCATCATTCCCCTCCCTCATATCATTGCTGCATCAACCGCTGTCGTGCCGCGTAGTATGACACAATGGCACACGAATGTGGACTGGTAGTCAGAGGCTGTGCGGTGTCACATGGATGCCAGGCCCAAGACACTGTCCGCGACGATGAATGCGGCGCATTGATACTGCTGATACAGTATCCTTACGATAGATGAACAGTTCACAGGGATACATTGACGTAACTGGCGCCCTGATACGAGGAGTTCATTCTAGGGTGCGATCCAGTGAGCGCAGCGTCGGACGCATGGCTTGATGGCTGGATAAGGAGCGGTAATGAGTGCCTCCGTGGTCTGGGCGCGAAGCATACTGGTCCCGATTCCCGGCGCATCTTCCGCAGGAACTGTGGTTCATGTCGTCGGTCGCCCGGCGCAAGCCGGGTGGCAAATGATGCCGCTCTTTCGTGTGCTGGAATCGGCACAACCGACCTTATTGGACTTCTGGTGCTACGCGAAACTAGGGCGGGTGCTCGCAAACATCCCCAGCGCTGCTGTGGTGAAAAGCTATGGTGGACTATCGCTGTATACTAGTCTTGCGGGCGCGCGCAGTGCGGCTCGGAAATATAATCTTGGCACCCACGTTGCGGAGATAATCGTTCCCCTGAATGGGTGGTTCGAGATGAGTTCTCCGGGACGTATTGGGCATGTGACGGTCATGGGTGACGGCGAGCATCTGTCTCGATTTCTTCAGCAGATTCACGCCGTGTGAGGAGAGTATAATGCAGTACGCATCCTTCGTCCTGTGGGATCAAGAGACGCGGAATCTGCTGCTGGATACGCCGAACGAAGCGGAAGTCCTCGCGTTCGTGCATCAAACGATTGCGGCCTTCGGTGAGGCGGCGATTCTCCATTGGGCGCTCTTCGGCGAAGACGGCAGCGATACAGATCAGAGCGCCACGCTGATTGCCCAAGGGTATCAACTCGCGGCGCATGTGAGCGGGCAGGCCGTAGCGCGTCTGACTCCCGCCTAGCACATCACTGGCATCGCATACTGATTGCCTACATGCATGGGGTGTGCGTCCCGCTACCATCGGTTGCTAACCGGCGAGCGCGATGGTGAAAATCCCGATGAAGATCAGGAGCGCGCCGACGGTGCGGAGCGGACCGAAGGTTTCGCCGAGAAACCGCCAGCCGATCAGCGCGGCAAAGACGATGCTTACCTCGCGTACCGCCCCGGCGTATGCGACGCGGGTATGCGCGAAGGCGAAAAGAACGAGCGTGTACGTCGTCAGACTAAAGAGGCCGACTGTGAGAATGCGCGGCCAGTTCGCCCGCCACTCGATTGCCATCATGCGCGGCCCATAGCGCGCGATGACAATTGGCGCGCTCATTAGCGCGATGCAGCCCTGCACGACGACGGCGTACGTCAGCGGCGGCGCGAAGCGGACGGCCCCGCCGTCTATCACCGAATAGAGCGAGATGCAGGTGGCGACCGCGAGCGCCAAACCAACGCTACCGCGGCTGACGACCCGGCGATCGCCGCGTAGCCATTGCGTGCCGCCGACGATCATCAGCCCGATCAAGACGAGCGCAAGACCGATGAATCCGCCCGGTCGCGGCGTTTCATTGAGGAAGAGCGCGGACCAGAGCAGGAGCAACCCCGGCGCCGCCCCGCGCGCAATCGGATAGACGAGCGAGAAATCGCCGTGGTCATAGGCGCGGGTGAGGGTGAAGAAGTATGCGACCTCGAAGAGCGTGCTGAAGAGCACGTATGGCCAGACGCGCGACGGCAGACGCGCCGCGAACGCCAGGGCCGGAGAAAACGCGACGAAGCCGACGACGAGCGCCAGCCAGATGAAGACAATCTTCTCCCGCGCGCGCTTGACGAGCAGATTCCATCCCGCATGCAAGAGCGCCGAGCAGAGCAGCAACCCAACGATCGCGATTGGCATTGCTGCTACTCCTTGCGGCGCGGGCGCTAGTCGCCGTGCGCGGTGATCCGGTAGCCCGCGCCCCGCACCGTATGGATGAGGGGAAGCGCCGCGCCCTCGTCAATATGCTGCCGGAGGCGGCGAATATAGACATCCACGATGTTGGAAAGCCCGTCATACTGCTCGTCCCAGACGTGCTCCAGCAGTTCCGTCCGGCTGACGACGGCCTCCGCGCGGTGCATCAGATAGCGCAGAATGGAGAACTCGCGGTCGGTGAGCGGGATCGTGCGCGGGCCGCGCGTGACGACGTGCGAGGCGGTGTCGAGCGTCAGGTCCGCGATCTGGAGGATGGTCGTGCGGCGCTGCCCGCTCTGCTCGCGGCGGAGGAGGGCGCGAATGCGGGCGAGCAGCTCGGCGACATGGAATGGCTTAACGAGGTAGTCGTCCGCGCCGCTGTCGAGGCCCGCGACGCGATCGGTCACGCCATCGCGTGCCGTGAGGATGAGGATGGCCGCCGGATTGCCCGCCGCTCGCCAGTCCCGGCAGAGGGTCAACCCGTCCCGCTTCGGCAGGCCGAGATCGAGCACGATCAGGTCATAGGGATTGATTGAGACGAGGTACGACGCTTCATCGCCGTCCGCCGCGCTGTCGGTCGCGTATCCCTCTTCAGTCAGGGCGGTACGGATCAAGCCGTTCAACCGCGTTTCATCCTCGACAACAAGCACGCGCAATGGTCAGTCTTCTCCCCCATGTGTCATTGCTCCCCCACGGCAGCGGGAGCATTGTATCGCATCATCATTCACCATGTATGAAACGAGCAGGTCAGGGGAACGTTCCGTCGCGTTGCGGCATATGGCTTGCAAGGGAAGATAGGGAGCGAAGACGAGACGCAAGAGAAGGAGCAGACTGGATGAGTAACAAGGCCGACCATGCACACGACAAACCGAGTGCGGAGACACATACGGAGTTCGCGGGCGATGCGACCGGGGCGGTCGGCGGCAGCGCAGCGGCGTCCGTCGCGCCCGACACCTTGCCGCATGAGCCGCTATCGCCGAGTGCGCATGTCCATGATCCGGGGCAGTCATCGCACGAGGTCGAGGATGCGGGATGGGTGAAAGAGGGGCAAGGCTCGGCGCTGGCCCAGGAGCGCGAAGGGGTGCCGGAGGGCGAAATCCCGCACAATTTGCCCGAATCCGCCGCCCAACCACGCCGGAAAGCCTGACCGCCCGACAATTGTGCATGCGTGGCCGGTGGGAACCTAACCCCCGCCCCTTCCCGCGAGGAAGGGGAGCGAACCTCTGATCTATCGGGGCATTCCGCCAAACGTCTCGGTATTGCGAAGAGTCACCCCTTCCTTTTAGGGAAGGGGCGGGGGTTAGGTTCTCCGGCGGTGTGTCCGCCAGAGAGATGTGCGATGATGCGTGCGGGTGAAGGCGTAACAGGATACCGTTGGCGAAATCCGGGGTCGCGGTCGCTGGGCGCATTCTGCCATACTTGGGACCTCACTCGCGTCTCATCGCCGGAGGTCAATAATGTCCTTGAAACCGGAACCGATCGGTCCTGTTCC
>JBPCPB010000076.1:0-3917 GCA_050999735.1 Thermomicrobiales bacterium
CGGCTCCCTCCGATACGGTCTCGCGCGGTATGTAGTGATGTGCGGTAGTGCTTTCCCTGATACTCCGGCGTGTCTATCTACCGGACGAACGAATGACACCCCATCCTGGTTTTGACGATACCGCGCCGTGCTTTGTTTCGCATCGCCCATTCGGGCAGCGGTCCTGTGTCCATTCGGACACCCCGCAGCACCCTCCATCCGGAGGATACATGCTCTTGTCGTTAGTATACCGTGTGACTGTATCATCCTTGTCACCGATTATTCACACAAACTTAACACACCACCCAGTTCTCGCCTTCTTTCAGGCGCCGGGAAACGGATAGCCAGCAGTGGCGGCATAGCGTGGCCACCGTGCCGCCACCTCCGTACGCCTATCACCGGCAACGCCCTGCCGTCATTGGAGGTCGGGTACCGCTTGGTCTGCGTCCAGCCGGAAGCGGAGGATCGCACCGACGCCACCGTGCTCCTGGAGCGTCTGTGGCGCGCCTTGCCGCTCGCCATGCGTCTCTTCGGCTTCGTTCGCATCTTCGGGCACCTCGACACTCCGCGTCGTGATAAAGGCGATGGCGCTGTCGGTCATCAGGGCGTGATGGACCATCTCATCGAGCAATTCCACTGCACGCAGCGACGCGGTGTCGCCACCTGCGGGATGCTCCAGCGGCGGTTCGCCCGCGCCGACCATCGCCAGCGTATCGTCCACCCACCCGGACGCATGGAAGTCGTCCGCGAGGACAAGGGTCTGTACCTGTCCTGCCTGCAATGCGGCGAGCGTTTCCGCGACGCCGAAGACGCCCAGCCCGCCCGGCGAGAGGGCAGCCGTCGTCAGCCGCTGCACGATGTCCTCTTCTCGCGCCCGCTCGGCCGCCGCGACGACCGGCAGCGCGAGCGCGAGAAGATCGGCAGGCGTTGCGCGGATGTCTGCCGCCACCGTGCCGATCACTTTCGCGTCGAGTTCCTTCGGGAAATGGTCGCGCAGCGTCGCGGTCAGTTGATCGTCCGCCGCGATAATCAGTTGCTGCACGCCGTCCTCATCGAGGACGCGGCGTGTCTCCTCGGCGATTGCTTTGGCGAAGTTCTCCACCTGTTGCTCGACGGCGTTGAGTGCCTTGCGCTCGATCATCTTGTTGCCGACCGCGCCCGCCTTCAGATGCGCGTATGCGTTCTCCATCGCCACGTCGCGCTCCCGCGCGCCGAGCGCGAATGTGTGCAGGAAAGCCTGCGCGGAGTCCGCGAGCAGAACGGCGAATGGGGAATGGGCGTGCGCGATGCGCGCGAGCGGTGCGAGCATTGGACGAGGCGCGACATCGGCGCTATTCGCGACCGGCACGGCGAGCGGGATTGTGCGGAAACCATCCGTAGCGGGTTGCGCGACGAAGATGACCCCCAGCGGCGGCTCAGTTGCAAAGCCATCGAGCGCGGCGTGCAGGCGTTGCATCCCTGCGGCGAGCGCGTCGAAGGCCGGGCCGCGCGGTCCGAGCGTTTCCGCCAACTCCTGCTCGCGTTCCTTCAGCCAAAGCAGTGACGGGCGGCGGTTCGGCTGCGTGCCGTCGGGACGATAGTCGAGCGCCACCGTCAGATATGGCTGCTCGGGATCAGCGGCCCGCTGCGCAAGGTCCAGCAGATCGTCATGCACATTTGTCGCCTGTGGCACGTCGGGTCGGGTATCAGTGATCTGTTCAAAGTGTTCGGATACCATTTGGATTCCTCCTGTGTCACGGATTCCCTTCGTACAAATGATGGCAAATGCTGTGCCATACGCGTCGTTGCACGGATCGTGATACATGGTGGGGTGTCGGCATCGGGGACGTGGAGCAGCGGTACGATGGTAGTAGCCAGTAGTCAGTAGCCAGTAGCCAGAAAGAGATTGGTCCTACTGACTACTGGCTACTATCATGGCGACCATGCCGGGAAGGCGGCGGTTTCGGTGTCAGGGGTGAGGGTGTGAGATTGGAGATCCTGGAGGTTGGTTGCGGTCAGGCGACCGGCAGGAGAGATGATGAGGACGCGCAGGCCGTCCGCTGAGACCGCGCCGCCAGCGCAGGTTGTCAGGTCGCGTTGATCCTTGCCGTCCGCCGTGGCGACGATCACGGTGCGCGTGCCGCCTGTTTCGCGCGTGGCGATGATGCGCGTGCCATCTGGCGTCCATGAAGGGGCGCGGAAGGCGGCGCTGTTTGTCCCCGCGAGGATCAGTTGGAGGCCGAAGCCGTCGGTCGTGAGTATCCAGATACTCGTGCCACGCTCGATCGCGACGCGGCTGCCGTCTGGTGACCACGCAACCGCGTTGATACCCGGCACGCCCGCGAAGAGCGTCGTCACGCCGCCATTCGGGACGGAGAACAGGGCGAGGTCGTGACCACGCACGAAGGCGATCCGCGTGCCATCCGGCGACCACACGGGCAGGTCATCGTTCGGGCCATCGGTGACGGCGATGCTGTTTTTGCCGTCTGTGCCGACAATGAACAGTTTGCCGCCCGCCGCGTAGACGAGCCGCGCGCCGTCCGGCGACCACGACGGAGCGCGCGTATCGCCGGGTGGGTTGGCGAGCGTCGTGCGGTTCTTGCCGTCCGCGTCCATGACGACGAGTGCGGCGGGGCCGCTGCCCGCCTTCGCGGTGAAGGCGATGCGCTGGCTCGGCGCGGGCGGCGCGGCATCGCCATAGCGCCAGCGCAGATACTGAAGGCCGACATTGCCCGCCTCAACCTTGAATCCGTCCGGGTTATCCGGCGTGTACGTCAGAACGCGCCGCTCGAATGCCTGGACAAGCACCTGCTTTTGCGTGCCGCCGACGCGCACTTTTGCCCAGTAGGCTTCCGTAATCGGAAAGCCGACGCCGCCTGCGTAGCCATTCCCGAAGAGCGGGCCGGTCGCGGGCGCCCCTTGGGCAGTATGATCCCCGACGATGATCGGGCCGGACGCGAAGATGAAATCATGGAAGACGGAGGCGGTGCGGTGGTTCGTCTCCGCGACCAAATCGCCCGCTGTCACGCCGCCCGGCCCGCCCCCGTCAACCGTGCCACCCCGGTCCACCGTCTGCGTGATCGGCGCATTCGCGGTGAGCGGCGGCGCGCCGGTCAGGGCGGTGAAGGTGGCATAGGTCGGGCCGTCCGGGTCGCTCGCGTCCCCAGCGATCGTCACGATGGCAGGCGAGAAGGTCTGAAACATTGTGTCACCGAGTTGGAGGCGGCCGGTAATCATCTCGGTCGCCAGCAGGCCGTTCGTGACGAAACCGGGCGCGGCGCGGTCGCCGGACGGGATTGTCCGCTCCATTCGCGTCTTGTCGAAGTATTCGACCAGCCGCGATCCTCCCGGCGCTTCCGCGTACGGCTCGCGCGCAATCACGTACGTCTGCCGGTCAATCGGCCCCCAGAGATAGGAGCGCCGCCCCTGCGCGAGGTCGTCCGTGCGCCGCCAGAGGGCGCGAAAGGCAGGGTCGGCGAAGGCCACCGGCGCGCTCGCCGAAACCGGATCGGCGCGGATGTGCAGCGGAAACGCGAGCGGCACAAGCAAAACGGCGAGCGCGCAGAGCGTGGTCCAGAAGGATCGTCGTTGCTGCCGCCTGCGTACGCTCACCGCGTCACTCCTCCCGGTACCGTCCCCGTCTATTGTACGTACAGATCTGCTCCGTGGCTAGCCGAGGGAGCGATCAATGCGTGCCATGGCTCATCCCCGATTCACCCTGCGCGGGCGTGGCATGGCCGGTGTGATCGCCCCCCATTTCGCCTGCGGGCATGTCCATCATCGTGAGCATCGCCGGGCCACCGGTGCGAAGGAAACGGACGACGAGGATCAGCGCGATGATCAGAAAGGCGATATTCAGCCACGCGGTGTAGTTCCAGTGTGCACCCTCGGTGATTCTGGCGACGTTGTGATTCGTCGGGATAATGCCCAGCGCCCCGAAGAGCAGTTCGATCACATAC
>JBPCPB010000176.1:0-4263 GCA_050999735.1 Thermomicrobiales bacterium
CGGGTTCGATGCTCGGCTCCGGCGCGGTGATGGTGCTGGATGAGACGGTCTGCATGGCGTGCGCCGTGACGCGGTTCATCGAGTTTTATCAGCACGAGTCGTGCGGCAAATGCACGCCCTGCCGCGAGGGGACGATCTGGATGCTGAAAATTCTCGAACGTGTCACCGGCGCGGGCGGCACGGAAGCGGATTTATTCCTCGTCAACGATCTCGCCAGCCACATCCCCGGCCGCTCCCTCTGCCTCCTGGGTGATTCTGCCGCCGCCCCGCTCATGTCCGCCATGAAGCACTTCCGCGCCGACTTCGACGCCCACAACGCCACCGGCCACTGCCCCCCCGGCTGCATCCCGTTTTAGTAGTCATTCAGCACAGAGGACACGGAGGACACAGAGGACACAGAGAGTGAAAACGATGAAGGACGAGACAAGCGGAGATGGCGCCCTCACCTATGCCATTATTGGAGCGGCGATGGAGGTGCATCGCACGTTGGGGCCGGGTTTCCCAGAGTCCGTTTACGAGCAAGCACTCTGTGTGGAAATGCGATCGCGAGGAATATCGTATGCTCGGCAAGTGGACGTGCAGGTGAGATACAAAGGAGAACATGTCGGATCAGGCGTATTGATTTGTTGGTCAATGATTCGGTCATCGTTGAACTGAAAGCGACAGACGGCATTTCGGCCGTCCATGTTGGGCAAGTACTCTCATATCTGCGCATGACAGGACATCAACTCGGACTGATATTCAACTTCAACGTTCGCCTATTGCGAGACGGCGGTATTGAGCGAATCACTCTTGCTCCTCTTTAAGGGATTCTCTGTGCCCTCTGTGTCCTCTGTGCTCTCTGTGGTAAAGGGCTGGTAAGCGAGGGGTTGGATGGCTGAAGAATTGGTTGAGTTGACGATAGATGGCGTGCCGGTGGCGGTGCCGAAGGGAACGCTGATTGTCGAGGCGGCGAAGCGGGCCGGGGTGGAGATTCCGGTCTTCTGCTACCACCCGAAACTGACGCCGGTAGGGGCGTGCCGCATCTGCCTCGTGCAGATCGAGCCGACGCCGCGCCTGCAGGCGGCCTGCACGACGCCCGTCTCGCCGGGGATGGTCATTCACACGCAGAATGACCTGGCGCGGGCGGGGCGTGAGTCCGTACTGGAGTTCATGCTGGCGAATCACCCCCTCGATTGCCCGATCTGCGACAAGGGCGGCGAGTGCCCGCTGCAAAATATCACCTTCGCCTGGGGCCTCGGCACGAGCCGCTTTCGCGAGGAGAAGCGCCATCTCGCCAAGCGGTATCCGCTCTCGGAGCGGATCGTCCTCGACCGCGAGCGATGCATTATGTGCCTGCGCTGCACGCGCTTCCAGGAGGAGATCGCCGGCGATCCGAGCCTGGTAGTCTTGGAGCGGGCGGATCATAGCGAGATCGGCGTCGCGGAGGGTCGGGAGTTCGACTCGATCTTCTCCGGCAACACGATCGAACTCTGCCCTGTTGGCGCCTTGATGAGCCGCCAGTACCGCTTTCAGGCGCGCCCGTGGGATCTCGATTTGACGGCGAGCATTTGCGGCGGCTGCGCGATGGGGTGCAACGTCACGCTCTCCGCGCGGGACGGCGAATTATTGCGCGTCAGCAGCCGCGACAACCCGGCGGTGGACAACGGCTGGCTCTGCGACTACGGCCGCTTTGGGCAGGTCGGCGCGACGCGCGAGAACCGCGTCACGACACCGATGGTGCGGCGTGGTGACGCGCTCGTCCCGGCGACGTGGGCGGAAGCGCTGACCGAGGCGGCGACCCGCCTGACTGCGGTCCGCGCGACGCACGGTGCGGACGCTATCGGCGGCATCGCCAGCCCAACCGTGCCAAATGAGGCGCTCTTTCTCTTCAATCGCCTGATGCGCGACGTTGTCGGCACCGACAATGTGGATCACTACCCGCGCCCGCCCGTCCCCGCGCGGGACGACCTCGGCTTCCGGGGCGCAATCGCCGATCTGGACACGGTCGAGATGATTCTCGTCGTCGGCGTGGACGCGATCACCGAGGTACCGGTGCTCCATCTGCGGCTGCGCAAGGCGGTGGAGCGTGGCGCGAATCTCGTCCTCATCCACGCCAGCCCAACCGGACTGACACAGGAGGCGACGACCTGGATCCAGCCCGCCGTCCGGGGCGAGGGAGATATTCTCCGCGCCCTGGCAATGGCGGTGCAGGGTGCGAAGACGCCGGAGATTGCCACGGTCATGCCCGTTGATCTCACGCCGATTGCGGAACAATGGCAGGCAGCCGAGAAGCGGATGCTGCTCGTGGACCCGGCCCTGCTCGCCGATCCGTCGGTTGCCGATGCCGTCGCGGCGCTGCTGCCGGCAGCGGGCGGCCCCGTCGTCACGACGGCCAACGGGCGGGGCGCGATTGATCTCAGCATTCTCCCAGCTGGTGGCGCGGACGCGACGGCAATGCTCGACGGCTCCGCCGGGGTGCGCGGGTTGATCGTCCTCGGCGGCGACCCGCCGGTGGATCACGCCGAAACGCTGATCGTCTTCGCGAGCCATCTGACGGCAGCGGCGCAACAGGCGGACATCGTGCTCCCCATCGCCGTGGCAACAGAGGAGGAAGGGACGCTGACGAACTTCGCCGGGCGCGTGCAGCGGCTGCGGCGCGGCCCCGCGCTCCCCGGCAGCGTCGAACCGGCATGGTACGCCGTCAAGGAACTGGCGAGCGCGCTCGGCCAGCCGATCCCCGTCACCTCGCCGGAGCAGATCTGGGAGGCAATTCAGCACAATGTCCCGGCGTACGCCGATGTCACCGAGGCCGAACTGGACGGCGTGACGCCGCCGCTGATGCAGACGATTGAACGGGAGGTTGCGGATTGAACGTGACGGGGTTCTTCCAGGCGCTCGTTGGCGCGGTGATCGTCATGCTCGTCGCGGTCACGGCCGCCGCATACATGACGCTGATCGAGCGGCGGTTGCTCGCGCGCTTCCAGATTCGCCTCGGCCCGAACCGCGTCGGTCCCTTTGGCTTTTTGCAACCACTGGCGGACGCGGTGAAACTCGTCTTCAAGGGCGAGTTCACACCGATGGGCGCGGATCGGGTCGTCTATCGCCTCGCGCCGATCATTTCGCTCGTGCTCGCTGTGTCGGGCTTTGCGCTCATTCCGATTGGCACGTACTTCGTCGTCGGCGGGCATCAGGTGCCGCTCGTGCTGGCGAATGTGAGCGTCGGGTTGCTGATCCTGCTTGCCTTCAGCTCGCTCGGCGTCTACGGGATCGTCCTCGGCGGCTGGGGATCGGGGAGCAAGTATTCACTGCTCGGCAGCCTCCGCTCGACGGCGCAGATCATCTCGTACGAACTGCCGCTCGGCCTCGCGCTGGCGAGCGTCATGTTGCTCGCCGGGACGACGCGGCTGACCGGGATCGTGGATGGACAGTCGCCGATCCCGTACATCGTCGTCCTGCCCGTCGCCTTTGTGATCTACCTGATTAGCGCGGTCGCGGAAGTGAACCGCGCGCCGTTCGATCTGCCGGAAGCGGAAACGGAACTGGTCGCCGGGTATCTGACGGAGTACGCGGGCTTCCGCTGGTCGCTTTACTTCCTCGCTGAGTACGTCAACATGCTGACGGTCAGCGCAATCGCGACGATCTGTTTCCTCGGCGGCTGGAAGGGGCCGTTCCTTTCCGGGCCGCTCTGGTTCGCGATCAAGATGGCAGTGTTCGTTTTTCTTTTTATCTGGCTGCGCGCAACCTTGCCGCGCATCCGGTATGATCGGCTGATGCGCCTCGGGTGGGACGTCCTCCTGCCCCTCGCGATCGTCAATCTGATGGTCACGGCACTGATTGTAGGAGTGTTCAAATAGTAGACAGTAGGTAGTAATCAGTAGTCAGAACGATGCCGACCGCTGTCTACTATCTACTATCTACTGTCTACTGGGGGAAAGATGGCACGCGAGAAGAAACCGAGCCTGATGCAGGACGCCGCTGGGTTGGCGAAGGGAATGGGTACGACGCTGCGCAACTTCGTGCGCAAGCCGGAGACGATCTCGTACCCGGAGCAGCGCAAGGAAGTCGCCGCCCGCTTCCACGGGCGGCACCTGCTGCTGCGCAATGAGGATGAAACCGAGCGGTGCATCGGCTGCGAACTCTGCGCTGCCGCCTGCCCGTCGCAGGCGATCTATGTCAAGGCGGCGGAGAACGACCCGGACAACCCCGTCTCGCACGGTCAGCGATACGCCGAGCGGTACGAGATCAACATGATCCGCTGCATCTTCTGCGGCTACTGCGAGG
>JBPCPB010000280.1:0-12155 GCA_050999735.1 Thermomicrobiales bacterium
GCGGCGTAGGAGGCGATTTTGTCCGGCAGCACCGGCTCCTCGATCCAGCGTGGCTGGTACGGCGCGAATCGCTCGGCCATCGCCAGCGTGTACGGCACGTCCCAACTCATCCACGCGTCAATCATGATGTCCACATCCGGCCCCGCCGCCTCACGTAGCGTCCGCATCAGTTCGACGTTCCTTGCGACCCCTTCGCGGCCGTCCGCCGGGCCCCAGCGGGGAAACCACTTGGTGGCGCGGTATCCCTTGCCGACGATCTCCTCGACGACGTCGGCGGCACGGTCAGGATCGAGGCCGTAGCCGAGGGCGGAGGCATAGGCGGGCAGGGTATCGCGCGTCGGGCCGCCGAGCAGGACATAGACCGGCACATTCGCCCACTTCCCCTTGAGGTCCCAGAGGGCGCAGTCAATCGCGCTGATCGCCATCATCTCGACGCCCTTGCGACCATGCACGGCGGCGCGGTACAGGATGTCCCAGAGCCGTTCGATGGCGAGCGGGTCCGCGCCGAGCAGGTAGTGTGCCATGCTCTGTTTGATGATGAATGCCTGATCGGGCGTGATCGGCCCGCCGATACCGGAGACGCCCGCGTCCGTCTCAATGTGGACAAACGTGGAGGTCATCGTGTACGCGCCATCACGCGCCGGTGGGAGCCAGCCCGCGCCCTCGTTCTTGAATTGGGGATAGATGTCCACGGGCCGGATCAGCCGCTCCTCCCAGAAGACGCCCCGAAAGTCCATCGTGCCCGTGTACTGCATGCACCGCACCGCCGTGATTTTCATCGCGCACCCCTCCAATACATCCGCTCCCGAACGCGGTAAGCATAGCGCGATGTGGCATGCCTGTCATGGAGGAATATCAGGCGATCTCCTATTGACAGCAGAAACAATCGGGATTAGAATGTTCGTACGTAGAACGGATGAGCGGGTTTTATACGTGGTAGGAGGCGATACGATGACGACGTTTGATTTTTCCGGCGAAAGTAAGGAATATCGTAAGGCCCGGGCGGAACTGCTTACAGCGGAGATCGCGCTGAAGGATGAGATCGAGCGCGTCGCGGCGATGCGCCGGGCGTTGCCGGTGGGAATGCCCGTGCCGGAGTATGTCTTCCGCGAAGGGCCCGCCGATCTGAGCCGCAATGATCTGGCAGACTTTTCCGACGTACGCCTCGCCGATCTCTTCACCGATGGGCACGCAACGCTAATTGTGGACCATCTGATGTTCGGCGCGGACGACGCGGAACCCTGCGAGATGTGCAGCATGTGGGCGGACGGCTATAACACGGTCGCACCGCACATCGAGCAGCGGGCGAATTTCGTGCTCGTCGCGAAGGCGGAGATTGGCACGCTGCGGCGGTGGGCGCGGCAGCGTGGATGGGATCGCATCCGCCTCCTTTCCTCCCACGACAACACCTTCAACCGCGATTTCAACATGGAAAGCCCGAACGGCGATCAGCAGCCGGGACTGAGCGTCTTCACCCGTGCGGCGGACGGCACGATCTTTCATCAGTACAGTGTTGGCGCCGAACTGGGAGCAAACGAACTTCCCGGGACTGATGGGCGCGGCATTGATTTGTACTCGCCCGTCTGGCAACTGCTCGATCTGACGCCGGAGGGGCGCGGCGAGTGGTATCCGAGCCACGGCTATATGGAGCGCCGTGTGCCGTCGCCGGTCGCGTGAATGTGCGTACGGTGGGAGTAATGCACGCGAAATCAGGAGGAAACGTGAGCAGCGCGGATTTCGAGACGAAACCGATCGCCCTGCCCGATCTGTCCGCGAGACCTTTCTGTCTGGTGGTTGAGCGCACAATGACCGCGAGCGCGCCCGCGCTCTTCCGCGCCTGGACCGAGCAGTTTGATCGCTGGTTCGCGGCGCCCGGATCAGTATTGATGAAGGCGAAGATCAATGCTCCCTTCTTCTTCGAGACGCGGTTCGAGGGGCAGCGCCATCCACACTACGGGCGGTTCCTTCGGCTCGAGCGTGATCGGCTCGTCGAACTTACGTGGGTTACCGGAGACGGGGGAACGAAGGGAGCCGAGACGGTCGTCACGGTTGAACTCGCGCCTCAGGGCAGCGGGGCACACCTACGGCTCACGCACGCGGGTTTCCCGGACGAGGAATCGCGGGATGGTCACGAGCAGGCATGGCCCATGGTCCTCGCACAGCAAGACGAGCGAATGGTGGAGAAAGGCTGACCCGACCTATAGCGGTGATTAGCGACGGCGACGAAGGATGCCGTCCCTTGAACAACCAGCGGTACCGACCGAGTATAGGGCTGCGGCGCAGTAAGGAGATGGCGGTCTATGGTTACGTCAACGCAGAAGATCACGACCTTTCTCACGTTTTTCGGCAAGGTCGAGGAGGCCATAAACTTCTACGTCTCCCTCTTCGGTCACTCGGAGGTGCTCGGCATCCAGCGCTATGGACCGAACGAAGCGGGCGCCGAGGGGAGTGTGAAGCACGCCACCTTCTCGCTGAACGGCCAGCAGTTCATGTGCATCGACAGCAACGTGAAGCACGATTGGACATTCACGCCGGCAATCTCTCTGTATGTCGGGTGCCAATCTGAGGAGGAGATCGGCCGGCTGTACGAACGCCTGTCTGAGGGTGGCCAGGTCTTTGTGCCACTGGACGCCTACCCATTCAGCGAGAAGTTCGTTTGGCTCGGTGATCGGTATGGCGTCTCCTGGCAGCTCGCGCTCGACCGGCAGTAGTGCTCCACTTCACGGACACAACTCGTGCGGCGCGCGGAGGGGTGACAGGCGATGGCTGAGCGGGGTGATGGTAACGATAGCGTACCGCTTGGCTTCGCGCTTGGGGCGGCGACGCGCAAACTGGCGAAGTTCTACGCCCGCGCGCTCGCCGATGGGCCGGTGACGCCCGCGCAACTCGCCTTGTTGCGCTGGTTGTGGGCGGAGGACGGGCAGCAACTGCGGCTGCTCGGCCAGCGCGCGCAACTGGACGCGACCTCCGCGACGTGGCTCGTGGACCAGTTGGAGGCGGGTGACTTCCTCGAACGTCGCCGCACCGATGCAGATCGTCGCATTGTCCGCGTCTGGCTGACAGAGGCCGGGCGGCGGCTCCGAACGACATTGGAGCCGGAGATCGCGCGGTGGGAGGAGGCAATTGCGGAGACGCTCGCCGCGCACCATCCCGCAGGGGAAGTCGCCACCTTCCGCACGGTGCTGGCGACGATCATCGCGGCCTTCCCGGAAGGCGACGATCTCTGGGCAGCGCGTTCCGCTCTCTGGGATGCGCGGCTGGATGCCTTGAAAACGTTTGTGGAAGCGGATACGAAAGGAGCGACAGACGGTGATAATGCAACCGACGAGCGGCCGAACAATTGAGAAGGAACTCTTCATCCGCGCGACGCCGGAACGCGTCTTCCGCGCACTGACGGAGAAGGCGGAATTGGAGGCGTGGTTCGTCAAGGAGGCGACGATTGATCTCCGCGTTGGCGGCACGCTGCGCCTCTTCTGGGACCCCGAATCGGTCGAGGGAACGTTTCTCGACGTTGACCCGCCGCGCCGCCTCGTCTTTACGTGGGACGAGCGCCCGGCCATCGCCGGTATCACGACCTCCGCCTTCATGCTGACTGCCGAGGGCGCGGGTACGCGCCTCCATCTCGTTCATTCCGGTTTCGGCACTGGCGCGGCGTGGGATCGCCTCTTCAATAACATCAATGGTGGCTGGGATAAGGAACTGCAAAAGCTCCGTGCCTACCTCGAGGAGGTGTCCCGTTCATGAGTCATTCATCCATCACGACAGAAGAGCGCTTTGCCACGATTGTCGAGGAATTGCTCGGCAGTCTGGGCGTCACACCCCCATCGGGGACGGGGTTCGGCTCATCGGGGCTGAGGGTGGGCGGAAAGATCTTTGCCATGCTCTCGTCCAACGGTGCGTTTGTCGTGAAACTCCCGCAGCAACGGGTGAATGCGCTCATCGTGGCGGGAGACGGGGAACGCTTTGATCCTGGCCATGGCCGACTGATGAAGGAGTGGGTAGCCGTCGCATCAGCATCGGAAGAGGAATGGCTGCCGCTGGCGAGAGAAGCGATGGCGTTTGTGGCCTCGAAAGGAGGATGAGTCAGGTGGACGTATGAGCAGGCTGGCGCGGCATAGAGCATCAACGAGATAATGGAGGGATAGACGTGACAATATCAGCGAACACGCATCAGCTGACACAGCCCCCGATCGCGAAGACAGCAATGCTGATTCGCAAACCTGTCACCGACGTATTCGCGGCCTTTACTGATCCTGCGATCACTTCCAAGTTCTGGTTTACTAAGGGCAGCGGCAAGCTGGAACCCGGGAAGAGCATCCAATGGGATTGGGAGATGTATCACGCTTCCGTTCAGGTCAGCGTCAAAGAGGTTGAACACAATCGGCGCATCCTCATCGAATGGTCGGCATATGGCCCGCCCACAACGGTGGAGTGGCTGTTTACTGATCGAGGCGATAACACGACGTTCGTCAGTGTGACGAATACCGGCTTTAGCGGCGATGGGGATGCAATCGTCACACAAGCGCTCGATTCTAACGGGAGGATTTACGCTGGTGTTCGCTGGGCTCAAGGCACTGCTTGAGCACAACATCAGCTTGAATCTCGTAGCGGATCGTTTTCCTGCGGAAAACGATGAACGATAATGTCCTCTGTCCTGCCACGGTGGCGGGGAGAACGGGCTACCAGCACCGCCGGTAGCCTGTCTCCCCACTGGAGGCGATCACACAGTCGACTCTCTTCACCCTCGAGATGGAATAATACTCTTTCGTGATAGCAATGGCGCCATAGATGCCTTGCCCTTGTTTCGTAGGGGCGATTCGTGAATCGCCCTTTTACGGTGGCAGGGCGCTGTGGGATAGGCGCGGATAATCGGGGAGGGCGATTCACGAATCGCCCCTACGGAAGAATGTCAGCGCCGAGTTATCACGACATCTCTCTCGCGAAAAAGTATGCGGCGCTCGCTCCCAGTGTGTATCGGCGAGGTTGAGGTGATGGGGTCGTGGGGTGTCGGTCATTCAGGTGTCTTCTTGCTCAGAATCGCAGATCCGCGCCGTGTTTACGGAGCCAGAGGCGGTGTTCGTCGTAGGCTGGGCAGTAGCGCGCGACGATGCGCCAGAAGCGGACCGAATGGTTCAGTTCGACGCGGTGCGCCAATTCGTGGACGACGACGTAATCGAGCACAGCGGATGGCGCGAGGACGAGCCGCCAGTTGAAATTGAGATTGCCCACCCGCGAGCAACTACCCCAGCGCGTCTTTTGGTCCCGGATGGCAACGCGGCCATACGCGAGGTCCATTTCCTTCGCGCGCGACGCGACGTGTGAAGCAATGGCGAATCGCGCCGCGCCGCGCAGCCATCCTTCCAGCGTAGGTCGGGCCGCCACTGCCTCCGGGACGGTGATCGCGAATGCCTGCTCCTTGAGAGCGACCGTCGCGCGCGTGCCCGGTACGGCCACCACGCGAATCGTATGCACCGTGCCGAGGAAGGCGATCTGCTCCGGCAATGGCCCGTTGGCGGCAGGGGCGGCAGGGAGCGCAGCGAAATGGTCGAGATGCTTCAAAATCCAGCCCTGCCGCCGCAGGATGAACTGTAAAAGGCGATTGCGGTCATATCCCAGTGGCGTGACAACGCGCAATCCTGTGCCCGGTGCGATAATCAACCGTGGCTGCCGTGCGCGATTGCTGATCGTTAATGTATAGGGGACCTTTCGCCCCGCAAGCGTCACTGCCTCATCAGTCACCGCAGCACTCCATTCCCGATCATCCTTCTTCGGCGGAGAGCATAGCACGCCGCGTACAGTCGCCGAATTCCGTAGACCGTGCCGCCACTGCCGACTATGATGCGGACAGTTCGCGGTGATAAAGCATGCGCATGATGAAAGGGTACGAACGATGCGTGTAGCGGCGCGGTACGAAGTGATCGTGCTTGGGCTTGGTGGGATGGGCAGCGCGGCGGCGTACCACCTCGCGCGGCGCGGGCGGCGAGTCCTCGGCCTCGACGCCTTTGCGCGCGGCCACCACAACGGCTCGTCGCACGGTCGTTCACGCGGCATTCGCGAGGCGTACGGAGAATCGCCCGCGTACGTCCCACTCGTCCAGCGCGCGTACGCTCTCTGGCGCGAACTGGAAGCAGAGACGGGGCAACGTCTCCTGACGATCACGGGCGGTATCAGTATCGGCCCCGCTGAACCGGGCTTCGGCGCGAACCAGAAAGCCGCCGCCGCCCAGTACGGCCTGACTATCGAGGAATTGAGCGCCGAGGAAATCATGGCGCGCTGGCCCGGCTTTCGGGTGCCGGATGGCTACAGCGGCATCTACGATCCGCATACCGGCTTCCTCCTGCCGGAGCCGTGCGTCGCCGCGCACCTCGATCTCGCCACCAGACACGGCGCGGCGTTGCATCACGGTGAGCCGGTGCATCGCTGGTCGCCGGATGGCGCGGGCATCCGCGTCGAGACGGAAACGGCGGCGTACACGGCGGACGCGCTCGTTATCACGGCGGGGCCGTGGGCGGGGGAAGTTCTCGCTGATCTCTACTTGCCGCTCGACCCGTGGCGGATGTACAACGTCTACTTCGCGCCGACGCGTCCCGAACGCTTCGGGCCGGATCGCTTTCCGGTCTATGGCATTCGGGGGCCGGAAGGATCGTACTACGGCGTGCCGATGCTGCCGGGCGACGGCCTGAAAATCGGGCGGCACGACCGGGGCGATGTCTGCACACCCGAAACAGCGCGGCGTACCATCGAGCCTGCGGAGATCGCCCTGATGCGCGCCGTGCTCGATACGTACCTTCCCGGTGCGGCAGGCGATGTGCTCGCCGCCACCACCTGCCTCTATACGATGACGCCGGACAGCCATTTCATCGTTGACCGCCATCCGGAACACGCCCGCGTCGTCTACGCCGCCGGTTTCTCCGGCCACGGCTTCAAGTTCTCTGCCGCGATTGGCGAAATACTGGCCGACCTCGCTACCGACGGCGCCACGGGCTACCCAATCGGCTTCCTTTCCGCCTCCCGCTTTGCGGACGCAACCGCGTAGAATTAGCATTGCCATATGATCTTCGCCTGAATCGTAATGTGGGATACTGATGCTCCTTTTCGGCAGTCGGGCGACGCCCGGAAACTCCCCTTGTGTGATCGTTGCGTCTTTGTTATGGTGCATGCTGGGTCGCGATCTGTACGTACACGTTGGCATCGCGCGGGGATATTTACGGACGGGTGACATGGCGCGCTAGGGGATCGGGCGCCATCGTCGGGACACTGGGACATGGGGTGAGGGGGAATGGATGGGTCAGAGCGAGCGTCATTGGCTCCGGTTCACGCGCGGATGTGCGTGCGATGTGTACCGCTTTCGACAATTCCGGCGATGTGTTGTCCGCAGTGGCGCGGGAGGATTGCTCCTCTTGTTGATGCTTCTCGCGGCGCAGGGTGTCGCGGCGGCAGGAACACCGAGCGCAAATCCATCCGTACCGGCAACGCAGCCGACGCTACCGCCGACCACGATCCCGACGGCAACGCAACCTGTTGCATCGCCGACGACGACCCTGACCGAGACACCACAGGCGCCACCGACCACCGTACCGTCGTCTGGCATGGCGGGACGACTCAATCCCGCCGCATCGCCGCCGACAGCAGCGCAGGAGCCGGGGACGCCATCGTCGCCAACGCCACCCGGCGCGGTTATTGTCATGCCGCTGCAACCGCCGACGAAGGAAATGCCACCGGCGACAGCGCCATCCGGCGCGGCCTCTCCCGCAGTCCAGTCACCGACTGTGCCATCAACCGTGTCGCCGACCGCGACGCACCCCGCGGACACGCAGACGCCGATTCCGACCGCGACGAGTCAGCCGACGACTACACCGACCGGCACACCGACCGGCACACCGACCGGCACGCCGGTTGTTATCCCAAGCCCGGAGGAGATCGCGGCGCTCGCGCACCTTGTGCTGCTCGATGATCCGGGCATCGGCGGCAACATGGCAATCGTCCACGTCGCTGCCCGCCACTTCGGCGAGCAGAGCCGGCCGGATGGCGTCGCGTGGGCCGGATGGTGCGAGATGTACATCGGCGATGTGATGGACGAGGCGGGCATCGCGCATCCGCGCTACGCGACAGCGCTGCTCGACGCGATCAGCGGGCCGCTCTATCGCGGCCATGCACCGGCGGGGAGCATCGTCTACTTCGATCAACGCGCCGATCCGAATGGGCACGTCGGCATCGCCCTGGGGGATGGCACGATGCTCTCCGCGCTCGATGCTGGCATTGTCCGCAGTGCGTACGAGAACTGGCCCTCATACCTCGGCTGGCGCCCGTATGGTACGCCCGCCCCATCCGGTGACACCTTTGTGATTGCCCCGCTCCTGACCGATACCGAGAGCGACTTCCCCCGCATGCCCGCGTGGCCGGAGGGGGAAGTTCGGAGTTAGAAGTTCGGAGTTCGGAGGAGAAAAGTCCCTTCTTCAAACCCCGAACTTCGAACTCCGAACCTCTCTCTGGTATAGTATGGCGCGGAACTTGCGTGCGGTTGAGCAATCTGCTCGATCCTGTCCGGGTTCGCATAGTATCAGGAGGGCACGGTACAGTGTCGTATTGCGCCATCAGCGATCAGCGAAGTGTGCCACGTTTCGTTCGGCAATGGCTCGCCGTTCCCGCGGCATCTCAGGTAATCATCGCTTCCACTCGAAGGTCCCATGACCGTTAGCGTTGCCGAAGAGCGTCGGGCGGCGATTCTCACGCTGGATGCGGAGACGGGCGCGACCGCGACCGCGCTTACTCTCGCGGCGGGTGGGGCGGCGCTGTTCGGCGTCCTATTTGTCCTCGCCTCCATCACGGCGGATTGGCCCATTGGGCCTTCGGCTGTCCCGCCGTACGAGCAGATCACACGCAATGCGCAACTCTTTCACGAGATCTTCCCGACCATCGCCGCCTTCCCACCCGCGCAACTCGCGCTTGTTGGCTGGTGCTGTGTCGTCGGCTTGTGGCTCATTTATCTGCCACTCGTTTGGAAACTGCGCGGAGCGATGATTGATCATCGCATCATCTTCGGCGGCGCGATCGTCCTTGGGTTAATGGCCTTAATCGTCCCCCCGCTTTTTTCGACTGATCCCTTCTCGTACGCGATGTATGCCCGTTTCGAAACGATCTACCACGCGAACCCCTATCTCTCGACCGCGCAAAGTGTCGCGCCGGGGGATGCGCTCATCCCCTATCTCTACTGGCGGGATATTCCTTCGCCGTACGGCCCGCTATGGACGCTGATCTCGCAGGCGATTGCCCTCGGCGGGGACACCTCCCCGCTCGAACTCATTCTCCGCTTCAAAGTGGTAGCGCTCGTCTTCACGACACTCGATGGCTGGCTGATCTACACCTTCGTGCGGCAGCGATGGCCGGAGCAGGCGGGGTGGTATTATCTTGCCTTCGCTTGGAATCCAATGGTGCTGGTCGAGGGTGTGGTGATCGGGCATAACGATGTACTGATTCTCGCGGTGATGCTCGGCAGCGCGCTCCTGCTCGCGCGCCGCCGCCCGATGTTGACAATTGCCGGCTTGGCCGCCTCCGCGCTGATTAAGTACTCGACGCTGCCGGTGGTCGGGTTGAGCGGCCTGCGCCTCCTGCTCCGCACGCCGGTCCGGGCGCGATGGTGGCTGGCGATCCGGCTGGCAGGCGTGACGCTCGCCCTGGCGGTTTGCGCGTTCATTCCCTACTGGGCCGGGTATCAGAGCATGATGAGCACGGTCAACGAGCCGGGCCGGGGCGTGAATAATCTCGTCGCGAAGGGGATCGGCGGGGCGCTCTGGCTGCTGAGCGGCGGACGCCTCTCGACACACACGCCCGCCGTGATCGTCGGCATCACCGCGCTCCTGTTCGCCACCTGGCAGGTCCGGGAGATCTGGCAGTCCCGCCTGACGCTCGATGCGTGGACGATTCACGCTGAACTGGCGGCATGGGCGGATTCGCTCGCTGTCTTCCTCATCCTCTGGCCACGTATCCGCACCTGGTATTTCCTCGTCCCGCTCGGCCTTTCACTCGCCGCCGGTCGCGCTCCGCGCCGCTTCTCCTTCTGGTTCCTGATCGGCCTGACGATCTATTCGTACCTCTCCTATTTTCGATAGGAGTGAGATGGGTACGGTGGCGTGATCGGGCGTGCAGCCCCGCGCCGTGGAGTAACGTGGTATACTGATTGGGCGAGAGAAACACGGCCCGGTCTTTCGGGTCACGTTCATCCTCGTGTCAGCCGCACGGAGTTTTCACTCTTCAGCGATATGCATGCGAGTGCCGGGTCGGCGCGTCCGGCATCGCTGCGCGGCAGATCACGGGGTGCGGATCGTCGCCGTTGCGGCTCCGAGTGATCCCCAGCCAGGAAGGAACACGGAACAATGGCACTGCGATCCCGAAATGCCCAGGAGTTGCACGGGCCGGCGCTGGGCGAGTGGGAGGAATCGAAGCGCGTCTCCCTGCCGGGTGGGGGCATCATGTATGTGCCGCTCGCGTTCATCTCAACCACTGACCTGCGCGCGAAAGAACCATTGCCGAAGTATCGGTGGCGCGGTGAGCCGGGCGATGGCACTGTCGAGGTGGAACTGATCGGCTACCACCGGGCGATGCTGCTCAATCGCGCGCGGTACGGCCAGACGATGAAGGAGAGTATCGAGGAGCGGGACGGGACGATCCTCGGCGATCTCGAAACGATGACCGTGAGCGGGTACGAAACCCTCTATGGGCGGTACCGCCTGACGCACGCGGCCTTTCCGACCGTCGTCCAGTTTGGCGCATATGCGCGCATCCTGACGCGCAATACGGGACTGCTCTTCGTGATTGAACACCCAGACGCGGAACGTCTCGACCCGTTCGCGAAAGCGATCCTCGCCACCCTCGTGCTCTGAGTACGGGTATCTGAACAGAAAAGCCGCCCACACGGGGCGGCTTTCTTCATGCCTGCACTCCATCATCATCCGCATACGGGGACGCTCGCACCGGGCATTCCTCGGCTTGCCCGGGGCCGTTTCTTGCTGTGGCAGCACTCTTGCCTAAGCAGTATGACGGCACAGGCCACGCGCCGAGATTGGGATGGAACGCGATGGACAACCCGGAACACAACGAATTAGTGACGATTCGGACGCAACTCACCGTCGCCTTGCTTGCCGTAACGCAATTGCAGCGCAAGCACGCGAGTTCCGCGGACGCTGATCGTTTGCTCGCCTATGTCGCCACGGCGCTCGCATGCATCACGCGCGAGGTTCGGAAGATTGACGCGCTGATGGCCCGCCTGGAAGACCGCGACGCAATGCGCGCGAATCCGGTGCGGCTGCGCGCGCGCCGCCATTCCAGCGGCGATCGCGAACGCCGGGACCAAAGCGAATTGGCGCCGCATCGCGCGGAGACACGAGAGCCTTCCTCATCCGCCTGATAGACATCCTGAGAAGCATGCATCGCATCCCTTCACGATGCTGGTATCATCGCGATCAGCGTATAACTGAGCCGCCGATCTATCCCAGGAGGAATCGCGATGCCGCTCGAAGTCTTCGATTACCGCACGGACATTCGTAACATCTTCATCGCGCCGGAGATGCGCGCCCGCATTATTCGCAGGGAACCGGGCACCGCTGGCGGTGGTCATACGCACGATCTTGGGCACGAGATTTTTCTTGTCCTCGAAGGACAGGCCGAGTTCACTATCGCCGGTGAATCCGCGATCCTCGGGCCGGGGCAGATCTGTATCGCCCGTGCCGACGAGTGGCATACGATCCGCGTCGTCGGGGATGAGCCGTTGACCTACTACCTCTCTGTCACGCCACATCTGGAGCCGACGCACACCCAGTGGGACCATGAGGGCGGCACGAAACTGCCCTACCAGTATGGCGGCTCGACGCGCGACGAACGCCGTGCCCGCGCCGCGTCATCCGAGGCGCCGGAGGCTTTGCTCGCCCGCCATCTCGCCGCCGCGCACGCGCTCGCCGATGCCGCCGTGGCGAACGCGGCGGCACAGGAAGCGGCGGGAGCAAATCTGCGAAACGCATTGACCACGGGCGATAGGTAGGTGTATGCGGAACAGTGGTCATGCTATCCACCGCGCAATGAGCGCCTCCTCCGCTTTCGTCCGTCTTCCCCACTTCTTCGGCGGTCGCCACGCAGCGGGAGGCACGCGGTAGTGCAGCAGT
>JBPCPB010000001.1:0-5223 GCA_050999735.1 Thermomicrobiales bacterium
GAGGGAGGACTACGGGTTTAGGTGGGAAAAACCTTGGTGGGGAGTTTTTGGTCTTGCCGGCGTCGGCGGGGTGGAAGCTTGTTCCACCAAGAAGAATCTCGCCAACTGCGTAAGCCCTAAGACAAAAGAATCTCTCTGTGTCCTCTGTGTTCTCTGCGTCCTCTGTGCTCGGTCCTTCTTCTCGGCAGTTCGTGAAAGGAGCCACACATGAGTACACCAACTGGCAGCGTCAGCATGACGCGGGGGAAGTTTGACGGGATCAATGCGGTCGCGAACGATCGGGGAGTGATCGCGGCGGCGGCAATGGATCAGCGCGGCTCATTGCGCAAGGCCATCGCCAAGGCGAAGGGAACCGACGATGTTGACGCGGCGGAACTGAGCGAGTTCAAGGCGATTGTCAGCGAAGTGCTCACCCCGTACGCCAGCGCGATTCTGCTCGACCCGGAATACGGCTTGGAAGCGATGAAGCGGCGGGCGAAGAACGCGGGCGTCCTGCTCGCCTACGAGGAGACGGGCTACGATGCGACGGTGAAGGGCCGCCTGCCGGATTTGCTGCCGGAGTGGTCGGTGCGGCGGCTCAAAGACGTTGGCGCGAATGTCATTAAGATTCTTCTCTACTACGATCCCGATGACGACGCGCAGATCAACACGATCAAGCACGCCTTTATCGAGCGCGTCGGGGCGGAGTGCCGCGCCAACGACATCCCCTTCTTTCTCGAACCGCTCGCCTACAGCGACGCGGTCGGCGACGAAAAAGGGTTCGCCTTCGCGAAAGTCAAGCCGGATAAGGTGACGAAATACATGCGCGAGTTCTCGCAGCCGCGCTACGGTGTGGACGTGCTGAAGGTCGAGGTGCCGGTCAACATGCGCTATGTCGAGGGGGCGACCGCGAACACGGACGGACAGATCGCCTACAGCCGCGACGAGGCGAAGGCGCTCTTTGTTTCAGCGGCCGCGGTCTCGCGGGTGCCGTTCATCTACCTGAGTGCGGGTGTCACGGACGAGGTTTTCCGCGAGACACTGGCGCTCGCCGCCGAAGCGGGCACGCCGTTCGCGGGCGTCCTCTGCGGCCGCGCGACGTGGCAGGATGGCATTCCCATCTACGGCAAGGGCGGCGCGGATACCCTGCGCGCCTGGCTGGAAGACCGGGGCGTGCAAAACATCCAGATGCTCAACGCCGTCCTCGCCAAAGGCGCGAAGCCGTGGTGGGACTTCTACGGCGGCAAGGAGAAGATTTCCGGCCGCCTGTCATCCGATGCGTGGACCGGCTGCGGTTCTGCCAGGTAGTCGCGCAGCGCGTTCATCACGTTGATCTCCGCGACGCGCAACGCGGTCGCGTGACGCATCTGCGCCTCCACATCGAGGTTGTCCGGCCCGCCCGCCTGCATCAGATCGTCCCACTGCGCCTGCACCGCCGCCTGCCGCCGCTGGAATGCCTCAACGAGTGGACGGATATGCCGCGCCACGGCTGCTATGCGTTGTAGCAAAGGAGCAAGGGCGCGCGCAAGATCGAATACATGGGATTCCGGGGGGCATTTGTGATGGATGCGCACAAAATCGCACGAACGTGTTCAGCCGTTCGTGCGGTGTCGTCAGAAGCAGGGAACGCGGTCGGTCACGCCGGGAGCGGGAGCGAAGCTGCGGATCATCCCGAGCAACCCCCCGATGTCGAATGGCTTTTCGATCACACCACATCCCTGTGCGCGCAGCATCGCGCCGTGTTCGTGCAGGAAGTGGACACCCCCCGAGCAGACAATAACGGCGGTATCGCGCGTGCGGGGATCGTTCCGAATCTCCTCGAGGACCGCCATCCCCGTGCGGCTCTCCTCCAGGCGGAGATCGAGCAATAAAACATCGGGACGCTCGCGCAGGATCATCGCATGCACGCCCGCGCCGGAGGGCCAGGCGATCACCGCATACCCCTCATCGTCGAGCAGGAAGGTCATCATCTCTCGCAAGCCCGGTTCATCTTCAACGATGGCAATGCGCACGATCGGTTCTTTCTTCTTCCTGTCCATAGAGGGAGCGCCGGGAGGTACATCTATTAGCCGACGCGGAACGGCCTTCGTCCATCTATCCTTCTCACACGAGCGCGCGATGGTTCCCGCGTCGCTCGTGGATATGAATGCGAGGCCTCTTTCGGAGTTGGTTGGACCGGCGCTACGGCGGACTGACCGTTTCGGTCGGGTGAGCGATCGGTGCGGGTGACATGGGTTCATGTACCGGCGTCGCCCCCCCTTTGATCACAGTGGTTGGCGTCGTGGCGGTGATGGTGGCAGTTGGAGACGTGCCCGATGTGGCGACCGTCGCAGTAGGAATCGAGGTCGCGGCAGCGGACGCCGGTGTATCCGCTGCCCGCGTGCCGATGGGGGGTGTCGGTGACACAGGAACAATCGCACTCCCGGCGCTGGCTGGCGTGCCTGTCCGTGTCACCGATGAAGGGTTCGCGGCGGTACCGCTGGCGGGTGATCCCGCGCCATGCGTTGGGGCGGCGCGCGATGCCGGGGCGCCGGTCGCATTCGGAGCGGGCAGCGTTCCCTGTGGAGGCGGCGTGCTGCTGTCGCTACCGCCGGAGGCGATCTGCTTCACCGTCGTGATGACCATCTGTGTCACATTCTGCACACCATGCGTGACATTGGCAGCGGCGAGACGCCCGGCTGGGGTGACGAGCGCGAGAAGGATCAGCGCGACAGCAATAGCGCCCGCCAGCCGAAGCGGGCCGAACCACCGCTTCGGCACGTCCGCCGCGTCGAGGCGCGCATTCAGCCGGGGCAACGCATCGGGTGACGGGGTAACGTCCGCCGTCTGTTCTATGATCGTTTGCCGGAGCAGTGTCTCCAGGCGCGCCTCGTCCGTTGCCGGGGTTTTGGGCGGTGATGATGGGGGCAATGGCTCGGGGAGATGATTCATTGTTACTCGCCCCCTCCCTGCGCCGACTCCCTGTATGGAGCGCCATCGGCCATGTATCGGGTGTACTCGGCGGTGAGGGCATGCTCCCCGCGGGTCAGTTCATCCCGCAGCGCCTGCCGCGCCCGATGGAGACGCGATTTCACCGTGCCCGGCCGGACGTGTAACGCGGTTGCCATCTCCTGCTCGTGCAGATCGGCGTAATAGCAGAGCATCAACACGGACCGTTGGTTCGCGGGGAGGCGCCCCATCGCCTGCCAGATCGCGCGCCGCAATTCCGCCTGCTCGGCATGGTCGGCGGGACTGGGATCGGGGTCCGGCCCCATCAGCGCGTCGAGGTGACCATCCATCGCGGGAGTGGTCTCCCCGGCGCGGCGGTTGCGCTTGAGATAGTCCACGCTGACGTTGTGGACGATACGGTAGAGCCACGGGAGGAAGGGCCGGTTCAGATCGAAGCGGTGTAAGGCGGAGAACAGTTCGACGAAGACGAGTTGCGTAATATCGTCCGCCGCTTCCTGATGATGAGCGATGACATAGGCGCCGCGAAAGACGCGCTGATGATACTGCGCGAACAACTCGGCAAACGCCGCGCGGTCCTGCTGCTTGCATAGTTCGAGTAACGGGCGCACATCCGCCACATCCGGCATTCGGTGTCCCCCACCGCTGTCAACATCCACCCGCCATACCCCGGTCGCGATCATGCACGATCCGTTCCGCCAGAATCATGCGGATCGTCTGCTCTGTGTGGAGGCATGCACGATGCAAGGAAATCTCCGTGGATACGGAGGCACGGGCACAATCTATTGATCTCTTCGGGAAAGAAAAAAGTGGTGGAGATGGGGGGAGTCGAACCCCCGTCCAAAATGTTCAACCGGATGGCACTCCAGGCGTAGTCGGCGTTTTATTTTCGCGTGCCGCACCCCCACCGACGGGGTTACGTCATACTAGTCCACTAATCTTACACGAGCCCCAGCGGGCGATCCGGCTCGCGGCATCCCGGCATTATGTCGTTCGTCACCTCTCCCACCGGGCCGAGGAGAGGGCGAACGTCGTCGCTACTTAGGCGGCGAGTGCGAGTTCTGGTGTGCCAGTTACTGGCGTAACCCTATTTAACGAGGCCTGGTCAACCTCGGCCTGCACCAACTCGACCTAGCACCCTGTCGAAACCACGCATCCCCACATTGTTAAGGTATCCGCGTCGCGCACGACGCTTCCTACAAGGAAAGTATACCAGACAACGGCCTGTTGAACAATGGATCAAAAGGATGGAGCAGACGTTCCAGTCCGTCTCCCAGCATCGGTCATCCCACGATACTCTCACCGCCGTCCACGCTGATCGTGTTGCCGGTGATCCAGCCGCATCCGGCAGAGCAAAGGGCGACGACCGCGCCCGCAACATCCTGCGGCGTCGTGATCCGCTTGGCGGGGTGGCTTCGCTGGACCTGATCGAGCATTTCAGCGGATGTTGGGATGGCGCGAAACGATGGTGTATTGGTCAACCCGGCGCGGATGGTATTGACGGTGATGCCGCATGGCGCCAGTTCAATGGCGAGTTCGCGCACATTCGCCTCCAACGCCGCCTTCGCCGTCCCGACCGCGCCGTACCCCGGCAGGACGCGATGCGCACCGTGGCTGCTCATCGCGAGGATGCGCCCGCCGCGCCCTATCAGGTCCCGCGCGATGAGGTCCTGCACCCAGTAGACGAGCGACAGCGCCATCACATCGAGCGTCATTGCCATCTGCCGCGGGAAAGGCACGCCCCGTACCGACGGTTCTCCGCCGATGAAGCGCACCGGCGACCCGAAGCCGAGCGAATGAATGAGCACGCCCACGCCGCCCGGCCCGACCGCCGGCGCGATCTCGTCCAGCACCTTCGCGCGGCCTTGCGCGTCGGCAGCATTGGCGCGGATGAACCACGCGCGCCGCCCCGCCGCCTCAATCGCCGCTTTCGCTTCCGCAGCCGTCCCGCGCGATTGCCGCCGCCCGAGCGCCACACCGACGATGTCCGCTCCCGCCTCCGCCAGCGCCACCGCACACGCCGCCCCAATCCCGCTCGACGCCCCCAGTACCACTGCCCATGTCCCCTTCAGCGACCCATCCCCCGCCATTGAGCACAGCCCCTTCCATGAGAAATCGGATGAGCGCAGAGGACACAGAGAGCACAGAGGAAGATAATAAAGAATCAAAAGGAGTTGACGGCCCTCGGTGTGTGATTGGATACAGCCATTTCTCTTTCTCTTGTTTTCTCCGTGCTCTCTGTGTCCTCTGCGCTCATCCGATTTCTCATGGAAGGGGCTGTGCTCAATGGCGGGGGAT
>JBPCPB010000482.1:0-8863 GCA_050999735.1 Thermomicrobiales bacterium
AATCGGGCCGATGGGTTCCGGCTTCAGGGACATCCGCTACCTCCTGAGATGAGACGTAAATGATGCCCTGAGTATGCCAGAAGACGCCTGCCGACCGCGACCCCGGATTTCGCCAACGGTATCCCCAGTGGGTCTATAAACGCCATTGCGTGCAACATGAATGCCAGCGGCGGAGAATCCTAACCCCCGCCCCTTCCCTAAAAGGAAGGAGTGACTCATTGCAATATCGTGCCTTACCCTATACACCCCGACCTCCAGGAGGCTCGCTCCTCTTCCTTTTAGGGAAGGGGCGGGGGTTAGGAATCCCGGTAGCCAGTCAGCGCTGGACGCGGTATTCTTGCGCTCCCGGCACAGGGATGCGGCGGCGCGACGCGCCATTGACACTTCGCGAAGGATGATACTGCCATGCAACTTGAAGCGAGCCTGCACGATGTCCCGTGGCGGGAGGTTCCGGCGTATGCGCGTACTATCGAAGCGCTTGGCTTCGACAGCATCGCCCAACCGGAACTGCGGCGCGATCCCTTTTTGCCCCTCACACTGGCGAGTACGGCAACTGAGCGCGCCCGCCTCGTCACGTCAGTCGCGATCGCCTTTCCCCGCAGCCCAATGGCGAACGCGTACACCGCGTGGAATCTGCAAGAGATGTCGAACGGGCGGTTCGTGCTCGGCTTGGGCACGCAGGTTAAGGGGCATATCGAACGCCGGTTCAGCACGGTCTGGGGTGCGCCGGGGCCACGCCTGCGCGACTACGTTCTCAGCCTCCGGGCAATCTGGGAGACGTGGCAGCACAAGACGCCGCTCGATTTCAAGGGCGAATTCTACGCGATGGATCTCATGACGCCGGAGTTCAGCCCCGCGCCGCTCACAGTGCCGCCGCCGGGCATCCAGATCGCCGCCGTCAACTCCTACAATATCCAACTCGCCGGTGAACTCTGCGACGGCTTGCGCATCCATCCCTTCTCGACGCCCGCATACACGCGCGACATCATCTGGCCGAGCGTCGCGATCGGCGCGAAGAAATCGGGCCGGCCGCTCGACACGTTTGAGATGATTGGCGGCGGCTTCATTGCCACCGGCGCGACGGACGAGGAGGTGCAGACCGCGCGGGAGCAGGCGCGCTACCGCATCGCCTTCTATGCCTCGACCCGCACGTATCTGCCTGTCCTCGAACACCACGGCTGGGAAGCGATGAATGGCGATCTGCGTCGCCTGATCGCCCAGCAGCGCTGGAGCGATCTCGCGACCGTCGTCCCCGACAACGTGCTCGACGAATTCTGTGTCTCCGGCACATACGACACGATTGTTGCGGGTATCAAGGCCCGCTCCGAGGGTCTCGTTGACTGCATCGGTTTCCCGCTCCCGACCGATCCTGCTGTCCCGAGCGATCAGTACATGCATACGCTCATTAGCCTGCGGCAACTCACACCGGCTGCGGCACAACATACGTAAATCTGTTTCACGAAAGTGGTGGCAGGCTGTTTCGTACGGGCGGTTCGCGAACCGCCCGTACGAAGTCATGGTAGAACCGAAAGCCATGACATGGCGACCGTGAGAGAGTATGAGGCAGAAAGATGGAAACTATTCTCGAACTCTGGGATGAGGAAACGGCGCACCTTATCAATACATACCCGAGCGCATCTGCCGCGCTCGCTGTCGTCGCGGCGACGATAGACGAGCATGGACGCGCAGCCGTCGAAAATTGGATATCGCTACGCACTGCCCAGGCAGGCAGTGCGAAAGAGACAGTTGCGGAGGGCGATGCCCTCGCGCACATGGCGCTGGGTGCGGTTCATCACCCCACCGCAACGGCGACTCATGACTGAATCACCGTTGCGGCCGAGAAGATGGTTTCAAATCGCGCCTACGCCTGCGCGGGCCGGAACTTCGGGAGCGTGATGTCGTCCGTCACATCGTCGTAGACGAGTTCGACGGGCATGCCGATTGTGACATGCTCCGGGTCAGGCTGCACGTCAATCAGGTTCGACATCATTCGCACGCCTTCGTCCAGTTCGATCAGCGCGACGACATAGGGCAATTCTTCCGCGAAACCCGGCGCGCGATTGGCGTGAACAATCGTGAAGGCATGGAGGACGCCCTTGCCGGAGACCGGCTCCCACGAAATGTTGGCGGAGAGTGTGTAGGGACTCATGCCACGCGGATAGAAGAAGAATTTGCCGGTATCGTTGCATCGCTGAATCTTCATCGCGTGCGCCTTCAGGCTCTCCCAATACGGCGCGGTGACCGGATCGGCTTGCGGCAGCGGTTTCTTGTAGTCGACCATTATGTTCACTCCGTTCATCGAAGGACGAAGGGCTGAGGACTAAGGACTAAGTGGGGAAGAGGGCCTACGAATTGCATTCCTACTTAGTCCTTAGTCCTTCCCTATGCTCTTCCGAGGATTGCCGTACCAGCGGACGAGAGTACGCCGCCCGTGCCGTGAACGACGGCGAGTTTGGCATCCTTGACCTGGCGAATTCCCTGGTCCTGATAGTCGTGGCGCAATTGGCGTACCGCTTCGATGATCGCGAACATGCCGTACATGCCGGGGTGATTGTAAGAAAGGCCACCGCCGTTCGTATTCATCGGGAAGTCGCCGCCCGGCGCGGTACGCTGGCTACTGACGAACGCGCCGCCGTCGCCCTTCGCGCAGAAGCCGAGTTCCTCCAAAGAGAGCAGCACCGTGTAGGTGAACGAGTCGTAAATCATCGCCAGATCGAGGTCAACATGCTTCACGCCGGCCATCTCGAAGGCGCGCCGCCCGGAATGCCGCGCCGCGAAGGCGGTCAGGCTCGGCATCTGTGAGATCATCGCGTGGTCATGCCCCTCGCCAACACCGAGGACGGCAATCGGCGTTTGCTTCAGGTCGCGCGCGCGCTCCATCGAGGTCATCACGTACGCGCCGCCCGCGTCGGTGACGAGGCAGCAATCGAGCAGGTTGAACGGCCACGAAATCAGGCGGGAGTTCAGCACATCCTCGATCGTGATTGGGTCGCGCATCATCGCTTTCGGGTTGAGCATCGCCCACTTGCGGGTGGCAACGGCAATCTCCGCCAGTTGCTCCTTCGTCGTGCCGTACTCGTACATGTGACGCGAGCAGGCCATCGCGTACGCACCGACGGGTTGTGGCAGGCCGAACGGCGCTTCGAACTGGTTGCGGAGGGCATCACGCGCCACCGCAGGGCCTGCCATGCCGACCCGCGAGCGGCCGCTCTCACCATGTGTGACGAGCGCTACTTCGCAGCGCCCGGTCGCAATCGCCGTCGCGGCATGCGCGATGTGGATGACGAACGACGATCCGCCGACCGCCGTCGTGTCTGTCACCTTCGGCTCGATGCCGAGGTATTCGCCGAGTTCGAGCGTCGAAATCCCGGCGGTAAAGAGTCCGTCCACATCGTTTTTCGTCAGCCCCGCCTCCGCCAGCGCGGAGCGCGCCGCCTCGGCATGCAGCATGATCGCCGGTTTATCCGGTACCCGGCCGATCTGGTCCGATTCCGCCACCCCAACGATGGCTGTCTTCCCCGAAAGACTCTCCATATTATCTCTCCTTTCAAGTAGCCAGTAGCCAGTAGCCGGTAGCCAGAAGGGATACGCGTGAAGCGCCTCCGATTTTCGCTGGCTACTGACTACCGGCTACTTCGTTACACCCACGTCAGTTCGTGATAGGGTTCGATTTTCGTGCCCCAGAAACTGAGGCCGTTGCCGACGTCCACCCATTCGCCCGCCGGGATCGCCTCGATCTCCGTGCCGAAATTCGAGCGGTTCTTCTGCTCTTCGAGATCGGAGCCGAGAGCCTGCGGGATGACCGTGCAGAGTTCCTCAACGGTCCAGCGATGGTCGGCGCGCAGGGTCTTGATGATCTTCGGCTGCGCCATCAAGGCGACGTTGTAGCCAAACGAGCCGAAGATATGCCCATTGATCCCCTGCGCGGCGTCGCTGGCAAGGAAGGCGATCAGCGGCGCGACATTGTCCGGGTCGCGCTCGGTGCCCTTTGCCAGTTCGCTCGGCATCTTGCCGGTATGCGCGACCGCTTGCACCGCGCGCGGGATCGAGTCAATCATCCGGGTGGCGCCGGTCGGCAGGATGGCATTCGCGGTCACGCCGTACCGCCCGAGGCCGTTGGCGCAACTGAGCGTCAGGCCGATGATGCCCGCCTTCGCCGCCGCGTAATTCGGTTGGCCCGGCGCGCCGAACGCCGAGGTGGAGGAGAAATTGATGATCCGGCCCGATCGCTGCTCGCGGAAACGGACCGAGGCATGGCGGCAGGTGTTGAATGTTCCCTTCAGGTGGACGTTGATGACCGCCAGCCATTCCTCCTCGCTCATATTGAAGATCATCCGGTCGCGCAGAATGCCCGCGACATTGACGACGATGTCAATCTTGCCGAAGGCGCTTACCGCCTGCTCGATCATCCCCTCGGCGGCCTCGTAATCGGTGACCGAATCCGTGTTCGCGACGGCGTTGCCGCCCGCCGCCTGAATCTCCGCAGCGGTCGTCGCGGCGGGGCCGCTATCCACGCCGTGCCCATCGAGGCTCGCGCCGAGATCGTTAACGACGACCGACGCGCCTTCTTGCGCGAGCAGGAGTGCGACGCCCCGGCCAATGCCCCGGCCCGCCCCCGTGACGAGCGCGACTTTTCCATCAAGGAGTCCCATTAACCGTTACCCCCTTTGCTTTTTGGCGTCATAGTATGCGCGGCGCTCCCAAAGTTCCACGCCGGGCGCGATCTCTTCCCAACTCGCCGGGTCCGCCTGCATGGCAGCGGTGCCGCGCGCTGGTCGCTCCATCCCCGGCAGTTGCACCGGTTCGGGCAACGTCACCAAGTCGGCGATGTGTTTGGGAACGATGTCCGCCAACTCGGACGGCTTCCATCGCCGCTCGGCCTGGAAAACGTCCGCGAGTTCCCAGTGGGAGTACATCTGGATGACGTTCCCGCGCACGCCGAAGAACTGCCCGTTGACGTTTGCCGCATCGTCGGTCGCGAGATAAGCGACCATCGGGGCGACGTTCGCCGGATCGCCCTCGGTCCCTTCCGCCAATTCGCTCGGCGCTTTGCCTTCGTGTTCGTTCGCGAACTGCTGGCCGCGCGGCGTTGAGTCAATCATCCGCGTTGTCGCGCCGGGGAGGATCGCGTTGGCCGTCACGCCATACTTGGCGAGGCTGTTCGCGAGGACAGCGGTGAGACCGAGGATGCCGTATTTCGCCGCGCCGTAGTTCGGCTGGCCAGGACTGCCCCACGCCGAGACGCTGGAGAAGTTGATGATCCGGCCACTCCCCTGCTCGCGAAAATGCGCCGAGGCGTGGCGGCAGGTGTTGAACGTGCCGTTCAAATGGACCGCGACGACGATGTCCCATTCCGCTTCGCTCATGTTGAAGATCATCCGGTCGCGCAGGATGCCCGCAACATTGATGAGGATGTCCAATTTGCCGAAATTATCAATCGCCTGCTGAACCATCTCGCCCGCTGCGTTGTAGTCCGCGACCGAGCCGGTGTTCGCGACGGCGCTGCCACCCGCCGCCTTGATCTCATTGACGAGTTGCTGCGCGACAGACTCATCTTTTCCCTCGCCGCCGAGTCCGGTACCGAGATCATTGACGACGACTGACGCGCCCTCTTTGGCGAGCAGGTGCGCGATTCCCCGCCCGATCCCCCGGCCTGCCCCGGTAACGAGCGCCACTTTCCCATCCAGTTTACCCATACATCCTCCTTTGAAACCGGATCAACGCAGAGATCGCAAAGACGCAAAGGACGCAAAGAAGAGATATAGGGATTGTTTTTTCGCTTCCCTTCTTTCCTTTGCGTCCTCTGCATTCTTTGCGTCTTTGCGGTTCAATTGGTTTCCTCCGTGCTAGACCTGTCGGAACTCGATTATCTGTGTCGTGCGGTCCCAGATGGCGAACTGGCCGATTGCCAGCGCGCCGGGGTTGATGAGGTAGCGGCGGCGCGGATCAAGCGTCAGCCTGCCTCGTGCGATGTCAATCGGGCCGCGCTCGTCGCGGGCGCTCCGATAATGCGTGTGCCCGGAGAAGGTGATTCGCGCGCCACCGCGTTCCGGCGCTTCCGGTGCGCCCAAAACACGCAGGAGCGGATTCACCTGCCCCCATGCATCCCCCTCATGCGTAAGACAGACGTCTTCGATGACGACGCGCTCGCGCAAGTCGCTGAGTAACCGTATTGTTTCATCGCGCAAGCCCACCTCCTGACGCGCCGCGAGCGCGATCTCCCGCTCGTGATTGCCGTAGACGCCGAGGACATGCCACGTCGCGAGCGCCAGCGCGCAGGTGTCCGCCTGCTCGGTGCGGTCTATCAAATCACCGAGCAGCGCAATCGTCGTCACTCCCTCCGCGCGGCATTCGTCTAACGCCCGGCTGAGCGTCCCGTGTGCGCCATGGACATCCGCGAACAGCCCGACGACCGCGCCAAGTTTCATCCTGCCCCGTTCGTTCCCGGCACGATCAGACAGTCCACCACCCGCGCGCCCGCGCCCCGGTCGAAGACGAGCAGCGGGTTGATGTCTATCTCGCTGACCACGTCGCGCAGATCGAGGCAGAGTTGCGAGAATTTGCCGAGAATGTCCACCACCGCATCGGTATCAGCGGGCGCGGCACCGCGCGTCCCTTCGAGGATCGCCGCGCCGCGCAACCGGCCAAGCATCGCCCGGCTGTCGTGCTCCGTCAGTGGCGGGACGCCGAGCGCGACATCCTTCAGCACCTCGACGAAGATACCGCCCAATCCGACTGCTACTGCCGGGCCATACACCGGGTCCTGCGTCATGCCGACGATCATCTCGCGCCCGCCGGAGACCATCTCCTGCACGAGCACGCCACCAAGTTGCGCCTCCGGCTTGTACTGCCACGCATTCGCGATCACCGTCTCGAAGCCCGTGCGCACCGCGCCGTCATCCGCGATGTTGAGCAGGACACCGCCTGCCTCGGTCTTGTGCGCGATGTCGGGCGACTCGATCTTGAGGGCGACCGGGTAGCCGATCGCCTGTGCCGCCGCGACCGCCTCGTCGGCGCTTGTCGCCAGCCGCTCCCGCGTGACCGGGATGCCATAGAGCGTGAGAAGGTCTTTGGCGGCGCGCTCCACGAGTGGCTTCCCATTGGCGGCGGTGACCAGCGCGCGCGCCCGCTCAGCGACGACTGAGTCCGCTGCTGACTGCCGACTGGAAGGAGCGCCCGCGACGGGTGCCGACTGCATGCGCGTCCGCTGGAAATCGGCGTAGCGGATCAGCGAGCGCACAGCGCGGAGACTGTTTTCGGTACCCTGCAAGAACGGCACGCCGTCCCATTTCATCGTCGGCTCGACCGGGTCCTGGTCGTACCGGCGCCCCTCCTGGACGCGCCCAGTAACGAGCGACATGATGAAGAAGTTCTTGTCCGGATAGCGCTCCGGCATCGTCCGCAGCACTTCGCCGACCGGCGTCGTCAGATCAACGCGGCTCGGATATGCCTGGCCGTAGATTACCGTGTGGATGTTCGGGTCCTCGGCCATCGCGACGAGCGAGCCTTCGGTGATCTCCGGTTGTGTCGCTGCCTGCCCAGTCGTGTCAAGCGGGTTGCCGACGGTGCCGTACTCCGGGATCACCGGCGTCAGTTTCGCGACCGTTTCCGGCGCGAGGGGCGGCAAGGAGATGCCGAGGTCCTGGCTGAGGTCCGCGACGAGGCCGCACGCACCGCCGGAGACGAAGATCGTCCCGACGCCAGGACCACGCGGTAACCGCTTCGCATGGAAGACGGCGAGGGTCTCGATCATTTCATCGAGGTTGTAGACGCGGACGATGCCGTACTGCCGCATGATCGCGTCCGCGATGGCATCGGAGCCGACGAGCGAGCCGGTGTGCGCCTGCGCGGCCCGCTTGCCCGCGTCGGATCGCCCGATTTTGAGGACGACGAGCGCCTTCTGGCGCTCTGCCGCCATCTCCGCCACGCGGAGCAATTTCTGTGGATCGCGAAACTGCTCGATGAAGCAGCCGACGACCCGCGTCTCCTCATCCTCGACGCAGTAGCGCATGAAGTCAGTCGCATCGAGGTCCGCTTCGTTGCCTGTCGTCACGACGTAGGTGTAGCCGAACTCGCGCTCCAGCGGCGGGATAACGGCGCTGTAGGCGAGCAGGCCGCTCTGGAAGACGATGCCAATCGGCCCACGCCGCACGTTGGCATATGCGCCGGATTTCGCGACCATCTTCGCGGGCGTGCTGATGATACCGAGACAGTTCGGGCCGACGACGCGGATGCCCGTTCGCCGCGCGAAATCGCGGATTTGCTCCTGCCGCTGATGCGCTTCGTCGTCGCTCTGCTCGCCGAAGCCGCTAGTGATGATGTTGACCGCCCCAACCCCGGCGCGCTCCGCCTGCCCAAGCACATCGAGCACGAGATTACTCGGCACGACGACCATCGCGAGGTCCACGCTACCGGGGATTGCGTCCAGCGTCGGATAACACGGGCAGCCAAGCACTTCCGTATGCCGCGGCGTGACGCCGAAGACTTCGCCTTCGTAGCCATTGTTGAGTAGCAGGCGATGGATATTGAAGGCGAACCCCGGCCGCGGCGTCGCGCCGACAATCGCGATCCGTTTCGGATGAAAGAGCGCATTCATCGCACCGGTGAACCGCTCCTGCTCACTCCCCGCCCCATTCACTTTCGTCGCGGCACTGTGCTGCTGTGCCTGCCGTGTCGTCGTCATCCCCACATCCCCTCCGGAAAGACGAATGAACCCCTAAATTGCATGGCAAGCGAATGGTGGTGGGGGGGGGGGGGGGGGGGGGGGGGGGGGGGGGGGGGGGGGGGGGGGAGGGGGGGGGGGGGAAAGGGGAGGGAGGGGGGGAGGGGGGGGGGGGGGGGGGGCGGGAGGGGTTTGTGCCTG